>JAGRHW010000100.1 GCA_020444765.1 Gammaproteobacteria bacterium
TCAAAGCGATGCTTTACGCGGCGAGATCCGATGGTGAGATCGATCAGGCCGAACAGCAGAAGATCGTCTCGCACCTCGGCGATATTACCGAAGAGGAAACCGCATTTGTGCGTCAGCAGATGACCGCGCCGATGGATATTCAGGGTTTTATCAACAGTGTGCCGCGGGGTATGGAGCAACAGGTTTACCTGATGTCACTGACCGCGATCGATCTGGACTCGCAAAAAGAGGCCCAATATCTGCACAAGCTGGCGCAAGGACTGAACATTTCCCAGCAGGCCTGCAATCATATTCATCAGCAGGTCGGTGCCCCCACGCTTTATAGCTAGATACAAAGCAGCACGGCGGGAGTCTGACGCTCAGACCCCGCCGGTTTCATTAAATGCCTTTTTCCGGCAGTTTTGCCGATATGCCCCGCCGCAAAAGCTTTCCTCAGAAATCCGTTACAGGCGCTATACTTTAACCTTACAGGCCGGCGTCACTTGGCCGTCGGGTCTGCGCCTGAAAACCGGGAAAAGACGGACAGATTTTTAACTGCGGAAACCGCCGGGAGAGTCCTTTGAAAATGATTAATTGCGCTGAAAAAGCCGGGAACAGGCATTGATGGAGATCCTGATTCTTTACTGGCACTGGCTGGTGTTCGGCATGCTGCTGATGGCGGCGGAGATTTTTATTCCGAGCTTCACGATTTTCTGGTTCGGCCTTGGCGCCCTGGTCGTCTCGGCGCTGTTGTGGTTTTTTCCGGCCTTGTCCTTGAGCTGGCAACTCGCGGTCTGGGCGCTTGCATCGTCGGTGTTTGCCTTGCTGTGGTTTAAATTGATCCGGCCGACCATGATCGATCGGACCAAGGCCGGTATCGCGCGCGAGGCGATCGCCGGCGAGAGTGGTCAGGTTATTCGGGCGCCGACTCAGCATTCCCGCGGTATCGTGCGATTTACCACGCCGGTGCTCGGGGATGACGAGTGGGAGTTTATCTGCGACAGCGAAGTCCGGTTGGGTGATCGGGTTATCGTGCGCGAATTATCCGGCAATACCTTGCTGGTGGAAAAACGTTAGTCAACAAAAACAAGAGGAGTTGTCATTATGGACGGATTGATGGTCGCCGGAGTTGTACTTTTTCTGGTCATGATAACACTTGTCATGGGTGTCAAGACCGTACCCCAGGGCAGCAAGCATGTGGTGCAGCGACTCGGCAAGTATCACCGGACACTGGGGCCGGGCTTGAATATTATCATGCCTTATATCGATACGATCGCCTATAAGGTAACAACCAAAGATATCGTGATGGACATCCCTTCGCAGGAGGTCATTACCAAGGACAACGCGGTGATTATCGCCAATGCGGTTGCCTACATTAATATCATCGCGCCGGAAAAGGCCGTGTACGGCGTCGAGGATTATATTCTGGCGATTCAAAATCTGGTGCAGACGTCCCTGCGTTCGATTGTCGGCGAGATGGGGCTGGATGATGCCCTGTCCTCGAGGGACCAGATCAAGGCCAAGCTCAAGGCAGCGATTTCCGACGATATCGCCGATTGGGGAATTACTCTTAAAACCGTGGAGATTCAGGACATCACGCCGTCTTCAACAATGCAGAGCGCGATGGAAGAACAGGCCGCCGCCGAGCGTCAGCGGCGTGCCACGGTAACGCGCGCCGATGGTGAAAAGTCCGCTGCCATTCTTGAAGCTGAAGGCCGGCTCGAAGCCTCCAAGCGCGACGCCGAAGCCCAGGTCGTGCTGGCGCGCGCCAGTCAGATGGCGATCGGCAAGGTGACCGAGGCGATCAAGGACAACGAGCTGCCGGTCATGTATATCCTCGGCGAGAAATACGTCGATGCGATGAAGGCCATAGCCGAGTCGGCCAATTCCAAGACGGTGATCCTGCCGGCCGATATCCCGGCGGCGATCCGCGGCATGATGGGCGGGCTTGGCAAATAGCCTGAGCACAGCCTGCTTTGATTTCAGTTTAAACAAACGGTCCGCCAAACAGGCGGACCGCCTCTAATACGATTAGCTGATTTTCACCCAGAGCCAAAACATTATAATTTCTGAATCCACGCGGCGGATTTATGAGTTATGACTGTTCTCTCGGTATTTTGGCAGAACCTTTCCCGGGCCTGCCGGCGGTTGCTGGCCCTGTGTGCGACATTGGCGCTGTTGAGCGCTTGTGATACACCTTCCGACGATACGACAAACGGGCATGCCCCGATCCCTCTTCCTCAGGCGATGCAGCGGGCCTCTTTTCCTTCCGGTGGCAGTGTCACGGCCAGTATTACCATTGATCCGCAGAATGGCGGTACGGCGCAGGCGATGACAGTATCGAACAGCGGGCTTTCATTCAGCGGTCGGGTCGACGACGGCGAACATGAATTTCTGCTGGAACTGTTTTATTCGTCCAGCAGTGTCGAGAGACTCCGCCTGGTTTCCGCATCCAAGACGGTGATCGTTGACGGCGCGACCGACATCCAGTTCCGGGAGCGTGATTATGAGTATGAAAATACCGACGATGATTTTTATACCAACGTCAGGGAAATCGAGGCAGGCTCAGACCCCAGGGTCACCTCAAGCACACCGTCTGATCGTGACGATAATTATGAAGATAACGACTCGCATGGCACGGCCTACGATATCACTGGCCTGAGGGATATCCTGATCTACTCCGGTATATCGACCAGCTACGGCGTCATCACAGCCGAGGATAGCTCCGATTATTTCAAGATGACGCTTGACGAAAACTTTTCCGTGTTCGATGTGGAATTGTTTCTTGACCCCTCGCTGGACGTCAATCTGGAATACCTCGACAGCAACGGCGGCAATCCGACCATCATCGGCGAGCCGGTGAATGTAGAGGTACTCGAAAACGATGTGCTGCATGGTACGGTTCGGGTGACCAATGCGCAGGCGCGGGACTATTATCTGAACGTGTTTGCGACCGAAGACGACATTGAAGGCACTTACGCGCTTCGCTGGACTGCTGTTAAATAACAAACCGGTATCCGGACTCATCGAAATTAGTACTAATTATTAATTCATTCCCATGTATCTGTCGGGCATTTTATGGCTACAGGGATGTCGTCATCACGCGGCTCGAACATGATTCGTCACGCTCAGTGCCTTGTATTGCTAAGCTGACTCCAGTCCGTTAGTCGATGTAGTTTGTATGAATTACAGGCATGGACCCTGTAATGCTGATGCGGTGCTTGCTATGCAAACTATCAAGTATTTCTCTGTGGTCGCGCTTGCAGGTATCGGCTTGATATCAGCGTTGATGATCAGCCCGACAGCACGGGCCGAACAAACTGATGATCTGGCCGATCGTCTGTTGAAAAAACATAAATTCTATCAAACGGTTACACCAGGCACAGTCAGGACTCCGCTCCCTGCTTCAATACGATCCCTTTTCGAAAAACCCTCGGGTACGGCTAATAACGATAAAATTAATTCATCGAGACTCAGTTCCCGAAAAAATATATTTCATATACCCACCGGTAAGTTCAAAGGTCAGCGTATCGATGAAAAGCAGGTGCTCAGCCTCCAGTCGCTGACCGAGTCCCGTGTCAATGGCGTCGAGGCGAGATTCTCCGATCAGGGGACCGTGGAATTATTGAGTTTGTCCGGAATAACGCCATCGGTCAGGTCGAAACGCAATCAGTGGCCCGAACAGACCACGGCGGCAACGGCGATTGCCTTTCTTGGCGAGATTCAGGACCTTCTCGGCGTTCAGGATGCCGCTTCGGAATTTGCCTTCAAAAGCGTCAGACTGGACAGCCTGGGCAAAACGCATGTGTTGTTCAATCAGCAGATCGGGAGCATTCCGGTTTGGGGCAAGCATATCCGCTTGCACCTTGACAGCGATGGGGAGGTTTATCAGCTTAGCGGGCATTATGTAAAGTCGGTGGATAACTTCGATACGATGCCTGTTATCACTGCCGACAGTGCGGTTGA
The DNA here is from genome assembly GCA_020444765.1 of Gammaproteobacteria bacterium. The sequence continues at coordinate 3,946 of JAGRHW010000100.1, forward strand.
GGCGGTAAGAAATGATCTCGGTGCCAGATCCAGGTCCGTAGAGGCCGAGGGTCTTGTCATCTTTATGGTTCAGGGCGAGCCGGTGTTGAGTTACAAGGTGCGGGCAAACGTATCGCTGGTCGAGGAATGGCTCTATTTTGTCGATGCCGGTAACGGGCGTTTGTTACATCGGGTCAGCGATGTCAGTGATGGGAATGTTGCCTCTGCGCGAGCACCGAATGATCTCGGCGAGCAGGAAAGCTTTACCGTCTGGCAGGAAGACAATACCTATTATCTGGTCGACCCCACCTATCCGAAAAACGATGTTGAGGCCGATACGGATCCGGTAAACGACGGCATAAAAGAGGATGGCGATACACTGGTTACCGATATGCGAAACGGTACCGACCGGACCACATTCGATTATATTACAAGCAGGAATACCTCGAGCGGCTGGGATCCGATCGCGGTCGGGGTCATTGCCGATATGCGACGGGTTTACGACTATTTTCTGAATCGCTTCAGCAGACACAGTCTCGATAATGAGGGAATGAATCTGATAGCGAATATCCATTACGGCGAAAAATACAACAACGCGGGCTTTAATGGCCGGGATATGGTCTTTGGTGATGGCGACGGGGTCAAATACCGCTCTTTTGCCAGATGTACGGATATAATCGCCCACGAAATGGCGCATGGCGTAACGCGTAATACCGCCGCCCTGATCTACGAAAACCAGAGCGGAGCGCTGAATGAATCCTTCTCCGACCTGTTCGGCGCGCTTATCGAAGGAAACTGGGTGCATGGTGAGGATTGCACGATTGCGGCGCCGGGTTTTCACAGAAGCCTGATAAACCCCGAGCAGGGGATTATTCCGCAGCCTGCAAAAATGAGCGACTACCGAAACCTGCCCATCGATAAGGACCACGGTGGTGTGCATATCAACAGTGGCATCCCGAACAGGGCCGGCTATTTGATCGCCGATGCAATCGGTAACGATAAGGCTGAACAGATCTTTTACCGGACCTTGTCCTTTTATCTGACGCCCTCAGCGACGATGCTCGATGCGCGGCGAGGCATGTTGCAGGCGGCGGAGGACCTTTACGGAGCGGAGTCGGCCGAAGTCAGAGCGGTGGCCGCGGCCTGGGATGATGTCGAGGTTGTCGAAGGCGGCAGCGGACAGCCGGGAGACAATGATCCGACATCGACGGATATCGTCGATGGCGATGACGTCTTGTATTATATTACACCGCAGGATGGTACATTCGGCGAAGACTTCACCCAGGAAGTCTATGACGTGTACAGCGTGAATTTTTCGAGCAGCGACAAAACACCGAAAGGGCCTGCCAATCTTGTGGAAGCGAGATGGAGTAGACCGGTACCGGTCACTATCTCGGAAAACGAAACAATCGTCTATTATCTTGGTCAGGACCGGAAAATATATTTCATCAGGGAGAATGGGGAAAACCGGGTATTAAACAAGTATTCCAATGTTCAGTCCTTTACGGTTTCCCCGGATGACCGTTTCCTCGCCTATATCGAAAACAACACTGCCGGTCTTACAACCATCATTGTCAATGATGCGCGGACCAATACGGTCAGAAGGTTTCCGATCATCCTGCCGAGTACCGCGCAAGGCAGTGATGATACGACCAGTACGCCTGTATTGGTCGATGCGATGGACTTTGATTTCTCCAGCGGTTCCTTGATATTTGATCTGCTGGTCTGTACATCGGTGCCCAGTAATATCTGTACCGATGATGAGGACTCAGGAATTCGCCATTGGACGATCGGGATCCTGAATCTGTCAGATTCTGCAAGCCTGGATAGTCGGGGGCGATTCCGATATCCGGTTGATCCAACGGAAACCGGTGTGCTGATAGGCAATCCGGTCTTTGCCACCAATAACCGTCATGTCATAGCAATGGATCTGGTGGTTCCGGACTACGAGGCAGGTACCATCGGTTCCGCGTTTATCACACTCAATCTCGATACCAACAAGATCAAGACGGGCTTCAGTTTCGGCAGCAATAATTCCTACGCTGTCGTAAGTCAACCGAGCTTTTGGGGTGACGATGAATCCGTCGTTTTTACAGTGCCTGACGGAGAGGGTATTTATGGCACTGCCAGAGTTCCTCTGTCCGAGGAAACCGACTGGGAAGGAGAGACGGATAGGGCCGCTTATATCAATAGAAGCCACGATGTTCAGTATTCGACCATGCATCGCGTTGGTGTCAGGTCTGTCGATAAAAGGCTGGAAATCAATGTCACCGAACTCGATTTCGGCGCGATAGACGGGCCTGGTAGCAAAACCCTGCCGGTTACCTTGTATAACGCTGGCAACAGCGATATCGATATCGTCAATATCAATACGGCGAATAGCGCGTTCTCGCACAACGGGCTTAATACGTTGTTGCCGAGAGATCAGTCCATGACGATCGAAGTCACCTTCCAACCGAATAACCCTGGGACCAGTAATGGCACGCTTGTGATCAACTCCAACGGTACGCCTGATAGTATCAGTATTGCATTAAAAGGCCGGGCAAGCGGCATCCCCAGTGAGGATGATGGTGGCTCATCCTCGTCTAGAGGCGGGGGTGGCGTACCGGGCGTTGTGTTGTTGATCATGCTGCTTGCGGCAGGATTGCGAACGATTGTCTGTGTTCGGGTCGACGGCAACAGCGTTAAATCGGTACGGACGAATCGGCGATAATGTTTCGCCGGAGCTGGTAACGTCCTAGATCGTATCGAGCGCCTGTTCCAGATCGTCTATCAGATCGTCGATGTTTTCGCAGCCGACGGACAGTCGTAGCAGGTCGTCCGGAACGGGGCTGTCCGGTCCCTCGATCAGGTGACGGAATTCGATAAGGCTTTCGGTGCCGCCGAGCGAGGTGGCGGGAATAAACACCTTGCAGGCTGCGCAGATCCCGCGCGCTGCTACGGGGCCGCCGTGGACGCGGATCGACAGCATCCCGCCGAAGCCGCCCTGCATTTGCTGGCTGGCGATTTCATGCCCCGGGTGAGAAGCCAGCCCTGGATACATAACGGCTTTGATTTTCGGATGACCTTCGAAGTGACGGGCGAGCGCCATGGCATTTTCCGAGGCCCGCTGCATTCTCAGGTGCAAAGTCCGCATGCCGCGCGCCAATAACCAGGATTCAAACGGACCGAGCACACTGCCAGTGTTGACGCGGTTGTATTTTATTTTTTCCCAAAAAGCCGAATTCTCGCGAGTGATAACAGCGCCTGCGAGCACATCGCTGTGGCCGTTGAGGTATTTTGTCGCGGAATGGAAAACGATATCCGCACCGAGCGCGAGCGGCTGGCAGAGCACCGGACTGTTGACGGTGGAGTCGACCGCGACGAGCGCACCCGCCGACCTGGCAACGGCTACAGCCTGACGGATGTCTATGATATCCCAGGTTGGATTGCAGGGCGTTTCAAGCCAGAGCAGAGCAGTGGGTTTGCGGCTGATAACATCGGCCATGTCGCCCTCGACCCTGGCATCGAACAGGGCGAGTTCCATTCCCCACTGCGCGCAAAAATCCTCCAGCCAGTTACGCAGGCCCCAGTACATGATGCGTGGCGCAACGATACGATCTCCGGGACGCAAGGCCTGTACTATCGCCGCGGCAGCAGCGGTGCCCGAGGCAAATAGCAATGCCTCGCTGCCTTTTTCGAGTTTGGCCAGCAACTCGCTGGCCGCCTTGTCGGTGGGGTTGCCCATCCGCGTGTAGGCGGCGCTGTTGCCGATAAGCTGGTAGTCCGCGTCTCGAGTGTATGTCGTACTGGCTTGCAAGGCCGGCACGACCGCGCCATTGACCGGGTCGATGCCGCCCGCGTGGCTAAGCAGGGTTTCGGGCTTCAGGTGAGAATTATCAGACATGTCGGCGGCTCGCTTACTGTGAAGAGGCGTCGCCAGCGTAGCAGAAAACAAATACCGAAAACGAGCCATTGCAATCCCCGCTTGACCTCTAAGGCGTGCTGTTATAGTTTAACGCCACTGAACCAAAACGATGTAGCTTTTCCTGATGATCAACGGCACCAACCTGATTACTGCACTTCTCGTCAAATCACTATCAGTGATTGTGCGAATTGTGGTGTCTGTGGTGGTCGTGACCGGCAGGTTTGCGTCGTAGAGGGTTCTATTTAATAGACAGTTTTCAAAACCCCCTTCGGCGCCAGCCGAAGGGGGTTTTTTTTTGGGCGAATATAAAAGAGGGCCATATGAGCGATACAGCCAACAAAACCCAGGCATCACCGGCGTTGCGCCTGTCCGGTGCGCAATTGATCATCAAATTGCTGGAGCGGCAGGGCATCAGCCACATCACCGGGATTCCCGGCGGCGCCAATCTGCCGTTGTACGACGCCCTGGTCGACAGCCGGATCAAGCACGTGCTGGCCAGGCATGAACAGGGCGCGGGCTTTATCGCCCAGGGCATGGCGCGCGCCACCGGTCAGGCGCAGGTGTGTTTTGCCAGCTCCGGTCCCGGAGCGACCAATCTGGTCACCGCCGTAGCGGATGCGAAAATGGACTCGATTCCGCTGGTCGCGATTACCGGCCAGGTTTCGCAGCAGATGATCGGCACCGATGCTTTCCAGGAAATCGACACCTTCGGCCTGATGCTGCCGATTACCAAGCACAACTGGATGGTCCGTTCGGCCGAAGAGTTGTTACAGGTCATTCCGGAGGCCTTCCATGTCGCTTTGTCCGGCAGGCCCGGCCCGGTTTCCATCGATGTGCCGAAGGATGTGCAAAACCAGTTGATCGACGTCGTCGACTGGCCGACGCCCGGTAAGGCGGAAGCGGCCCCGAAGTTCGATACCGGGCAGATTGACCGGATATTGGCGCGTATCAAGGCTGCGCATCGTCCGCTGTTGATGATCGGTGGCGGTATCGTCAATGCCGGTGCATCCAGCCTGTTGCGCGAGTTTGCCGAACGGTTGGATATTCCGGCGGTACAGACCTTTATGGGGCTTGGCATATTGCCGCCGGATCACCCGCTGTGCCTCGGTATGCTGGGTATGCACGGCGCGCGTTATACTAATCTGATCCTGGAAGAATGCGATCTGCTGATCGGGCTTGGCGTGCGTTTCGACGATCGCGCGACTGGCAAGGTCGAGGCGTTTTGTCCGCAGGCCGATATCATCCATGTCGATATAGATCACAGCGAGATCGGTAAGATCAAAAATCCGCTGTTGTCGATCCGCGCCGATGTCGGTGAGGTTTTACAAGCGCTGGCCGGCAAACCGGATACAATGACAAGACCGCTCTGGCGGCAGAGAATCGAGCAACTCAGGCAGGCCCATCCGCTGGTGCTCGAAGGCGCTGACGAGTTGTTCAGACCTTACGGCGCGATCCGCAAGATCGCCGCCATGCTTGATGAATCGGTAAACATCACCACCGATGTCGGGCAGCACCAGATGTGGGTTGCGCAGGCCTATCCGATTGAACGGCCAAGGCAATGGGCCAGCTCGGGTGGACTCGGTACGATGGGCTTCGGCCTGCCGGCGGCGATCGGCATGGCGCTCGCGCAGCCTGAGCGCAAAACCATCTGCTTTACCGGTGACGGCAGTTTTATGATGAATATCCAGGAGCTGGCGACGGCGGCCGAAGAGCAGCTCGATATCAAAGTCATTGTGCTGAACAACGGCTACCTCGGTCTGGTGCGGCAACAGCAAAGTCTTTTTTACAGTGAAAATTTCAACGCCATCGAATTCCGTCAGGGTGTCGATTTCGCCTCGGCTGCCGAAGCGATGGGCGTCAAGGGAATCGATCTTGGGCAGGTCGGCGATCCGGAAGGTGCATTGCAAGCCGCGCTTGCAGAACCCGGCCCTTGTGTTATTAATCTGCCGATCGATAAAAACGAAATGGTTTTTCCGATGGTGGCGCCCGGTGGCGCAAACGCCGATATGATCGGAGGAGAATCGCGATGAGCAAACAAGGCAGATCGGTACTGGAATTGACGGTCAACAACCATCCCGGCGTGATGTCGCACGTTTGCGGGCTGTTCGCCCGGCGCGCCTATAATCTCGAGGGCATTATGGTGATGCCGATTCATGGTGCGAATGACGAACTGAGCCGTATGTGGCTGCTGGTCAAGGAAGAGGACAAGCTCGACCAGGTGATTCGGCAGACCGAGAAACTGATCGATGTAATCAGCGTGGCACGTCACGCCGTCAACGGCAGTGTCTTTGAGAATATGGATGGCTATTTTCAGGCCTGAGCGATGATCCGCTTTTTCGACAGGCAACCGGCGGCTGAGGAGATTCCGGATGTTTTTCCGAGTCCGTTTCGCAATCAGCCGCATCCGCTGGCGCTGAAAGCAGGCCTGTCTCTGCAAGAGGAACTGCAAGCCAGGCCTCCTTGTTCGCATGATTTTGCGGCTGACGGCAAAATGTTCGGTGTGCTGGTGGTCAGAACACCGGCCGGTGAAACAGGCTTTCTTGCCGGCTTTTCCGGCATGCTCGACGGGCGCTGGCAGGTGCCGGGGTTTGTGCCGCCGCTGTTTGACGAGGCGGAGCGGGCGGATTTCTTTCCGCCTGGCGAGGCACAGCTTGCGATGCTCGGCAGGCAGATTGAAAACCTTCGGGGCAGCGATCGCTTGCGGGATTTAAACCTTCGCCTGCAAACGCTGCGGGCGGAGAGCGAGGCTGAACTCGCGGCCTTGCGTGAGGCCCTGGCAGAACGAAAAAAAATCCGGCGTGCCGAACGCAGACGTGCGGAAACGGCCGGCGATCAGGCAGGCCTGATCGCCTTGTCGTTCGAAAGCCAGCGTGATCGCCAGACGCGCAGGGATTTGCAATATGGCTGGCAGCAGAAAATCGACGAGACCGGGCAGGAAATCGCCGGGCTGCAGGCGCAAATCGCGACGCTTGAAAAAAACCGTCTGCGGCTTTCCCGGCAGTT
>JAGRHW010000101.1:0-7384 GCA_020444765.1 Gammaproteobacteria bacterium
TCGAATACGGGCAGTTCGAGCCTTACGGTCTGTTCGCCGAGCCGGCGCTTCATCATGGATGTCAGGCTGACCAGACGGTTTGCCAGAAGCTCGGAGCCGTCAATGTTTTGTCGAAGTTGCGCGATGGCATCCAGCACCCATTTGCGCTGTTCGTCATCAAGTCCGCTCTGCAGATTGAACAACAACGCCGATAAATTCGCCTGCAGCGAAAATACACCACCGGCGGTGTTTGCCATGCCCTTGTCAACTGACATACAGTCTTCTCGCAAGATATTTACCCGGTAAAAGCAGAAGCAAAATACAAACCGACCACCAGAGATTTCCATGAACGAGCAGTATCAGGGCATCAATAATGATGACTCCCATGACCAGCCTGCCTATCGCCGGCTGAACCGTTTCCGGGCGTAAATTCCGCCATACCGGCTGCAGTACCTTGGCGTAATACAATGACACCGGCAATAGCGCCAACAACCAGAGACCACCAAACGCCGCCTGCTCCCAGCCCAGATAAAGAACCGAACAAAATGCCAGGACAAAAAAAGCGATCGCCAGATACAGGGGTTTGCGGGAATGCGTTCCGGTCTCAGCGGTGGACAGAATCGTCAGACCCGAGACATAGAAAAACAGCGGCACGGGAATCAACAGAAAAGACGCTTCGAACGGCACGACCGACATCGCCAGCAGCCAGTTCAGATAGCGGCAGGCCCCCATGACCGGACCGGCGTGAATATCCGCCAGGTGCTTGCTGTCATACAGGAGGATCGCCGCCGCCAGTAACAGCGCGATCAAAAAGGTCTTGAAACCGATGATCAGAGCGACCAGCAGACCACTGAGCAACAAGCCAAGACTGACGGCCCAGCCGATGCCAAGCGTGAGCTGCCCAGAAGGCAAAGGCCTGTTACTCCGGTTCGCGCGGTCTTCGTGGAAATCGAAACAATCGTTCAGCCCCATGCCCGCAAAATACAGGCACATGCTTGCAATCAGGCTCAGCAACAGGTCCCAGGCCTGGATAGCGCCCGCTGTAACGATCAGGTGCGCAGCCAGCACATTGGAGATGGCGCTGAAACCGGCCGGCAGGCGCACGAGCTGGAGTATGGCTTTCATTTAAAACGGAATCAGTGAATCGAAGGTTTATTCCAGCGTGAATCATGCCAGTGCGGATAAAAACCCCGCGGGCATAAAAAAACCGGCGATGCCGGTTTTTTTATGCCCGCCGCTCCGCGCCGGCTCTAGCCGAACGGGTGCTGGAGAATAATATTCTGGTTACGGTCCGGGCCGGTTGAAATAATATGCACAGGCACACCGATCAGCTCTTCGATCCGGCGGATATAATTGACTGCGGATTTCGGCAAATCTTTATATCCGGTCAGACCAGCCGTCGATTCGCTCCAGCCATCCATTTGTTCATAAACCGGCTCGCACAAGGCGATATCCTCAGCACCGGCAGGCATATCCCGGATTGTTTCGCCCTTGAAGCTGTAGGCGGTGCAGATATTCACCTTATCCAGTCCGTCCATGACATCGAGCTTGGTCAGACAGATACCGGTCACCGAATTGAGAATAACCGCGCGCCGCACGGCGACCGCATCAAACCAGCCACAGCGTCGAGCCCGTCCGGTAGTAGCGCCGAATTCATGACCTCTTTTAGCCAGATATTCCCCGGTCTCGTCAAACAGTTCCGTCGGAAACGGCCCCGCCCCGACGCGCGTGGTATACGCCTTGGTGATACCAAGCACATATTCGATGGCCGCCGGTCCGCAACCGCTGCCGGTACAAGCGCCACCGGCCACGGTATTTGAAGAGGTAACGAACGGATAGGTGCCGTGATCTATATCCAGTAGCGTGCCTTGCGCGCCTTCGAAAAGAATTTTCCGGCCCTGTGTATACAGCCCGTTAATGATCGCGGGCACGTCGGCTACCATATCGCGAATCATTTCGGCCTGAGCAAGAGAATCATCCAGCGTCTTGTTCAGGTCGATAGCATCGGCCTTGTAGTATTGCGTCAGAACAAAATTGTGATAATCGAGCACTTCACGTAATTTACTTTCGAAGTAGGCCGGATCGTATAGATCACGAACCCTGATTGCCCGTCTGCCGACCTTGGCTTCATACGCCGGTCCGATACCGCGCCCTGTCGTGCCTATTGCGCCCTTGCCGGCGGATGCTTCACAGGCCAGGTCCCTGGCGACGTGATAAGGCATGATCAGCGGGCAGGCGTCACTGATCTTCAGGCGATCGTGCACCGGCACATCCCGTTCGCTGAGCATTTGTATTTCGCTCAACAGGGCCTCCAGCGACAACACAACCCCGTTACCGATCAGGCAACTCACACCCTGCCGCAGAATGCCGGAGGGAATCAGGTGCAGGACGGTTTTTTCACCGTCTATGACCAGGGTATGTCCGGCATTGTGACCCCCTTGGAAACGCACCACGGCGGCAGCCTGCTCGGTCAACAGATCAACGATCTTGCCTTTTCCTTCGTCACCCCATTGGGTGCCGAGAACTATGATATTATTCGCCATGCTTGTAATCTTTTAGTTTCCAGGTTCCGTTATCCTTTACCAGTTGCCGGTCAAAGCACAAGGTATCGGATTCCGGTACAGCATCAGACAGCGCACAGGCCACTATTTCACCGGCGTGGCGCAAACGGTTGATTTCATCCCAAACACCTGCCAAGGATGTATCGGGTACATAGATCGCTTTTCGTTTTTCGTTGCCGGCCCGTCTGGCGGCAAGCAACGCGGCCAGTTGTTTAAGATCGGTACTGAAACCGGTGGCCGGACGTGAACGGCCGAAGCATTCGCCGATGTCGTCATAACGCCCGCCCCTGGCGGTTTCCTGCCCTTGATTATTGATATAGGCGGCAAATACAACCCCGGTATGATAACTGTAACCCCGCAGCTCGGACAGATCGAAATGAATCTGCAGGGCATCTTCGCGTTCATGCAACAACCTGCTTATATGCTGCAATTCCGCAAGCGCCTCTTTGACAGGGTCACCCGCGGCGGCAAATACCTCGGCCGCTTGTTGTAAAACGTCCTCGCCGCCGCTCAGTGTCACCATCGTTCTGAACATGCTTCCGAGGGCACGGTCGGCGATGTTTTGTTCAACAAAACCGCTGACTTCCGGCACGGACTTGCGCTGCATCATATCGAATAACAAGGCTTCCTGGTCCGCGTCGAGTCCGGCCTGACGGGCCAGTCCGCGGAAGATGCCGACATGGCCCAGGTCAAGATAGAGTGCTTGATCGGCGGCGCAGTGACGCAGAATGGCCAGCATCAGGCTGATAATCTCGACATCACTTTGCGCGCCCGCATGACCGTAGATTTCCGCACCCAGCTGTAAAGGGCTGCGACTGCCTGACAGGCCATCGGGTCGTGTGCGAAGCGTTGTGCCCATGTAGAACAGGCGACTGACGTCGGTGTGTCCAAGCCGGTGCGCATCGATACGGGCTATTTGCGGTGTCATGTCCGACCGCACCCCCATCATCCGCCCGTTGAGCTGATCAACCAGCTTGAAGGTTTGCAGATCCGACTCATGTCCAGTGCCGGTTAACAGCGAGTCCAGATACTCGATGAACGGCGGCATGATGAGCTCGTAACCCCAGGACAGGCAAAGGTCGGTCAACTCGCGGCGCAGCGATTCGAGCAGGGCCGCGTCAACCGGCAGGAGTTCATCTATACCTTCGGGCAATATCCAGCGATTTTGATTCATGAAAGCACTCGGGAATCAACCCGTCAGGTTACCACCAGCAGCATGATCAGACCGAACAGCATGCTGCCAAGCCCTGCGATACGCAACGCACTGGCGGGCATTTTCTGGATCTCATGCATGGCTTTTTTACACATATCGGGCCCCACCGCCAGTATCAACCCTTCGATGACAAACATCAGCGACAATCCAATGAGGATCTCGATCCACATCTTAGGTTTCCACCTGCAGTGCGGTTAACCCGGTCAGGAAGCGGATAAAACGACTTTATTCCTTGCCATCAAGACTGTTGAAATACTTGAAAAACTCGGAGTCCGGCTTTAGCAGCAACACATCGTTCTTGCCCTTGAATGTCGAGCGGTACGCCTTCAGGCTTCGCGACAACTCGAAAAACTCAGGGTCCTGGCTGAAGGCCTTGGCGTAGATTCCCGCCGCCAGAGCATCACCTTCACCGCGGATTTTTTCGGATTCGCTGTAAGCTTCGGCGATGATTTCCGCACGCTGACGGTCCGCGTCGGCCCGGATACCCTTGGCGGCCTCTTCACCCCGCGAGCGAAACGCCTTGGCAACCGTTGCACGCTCTTTATCCATACGCTGAAAGACCGACTCACTGACGTCGCTCGGCAGATCGACCCGCTTGATTCTCACATCGATGATTTCCACACCCAGATCCTGCGAGCGGAGGTTCGCGTTTTGCTGAATTTCAACCATCAACTCGGCACGTTCACCGGAAACCACTTCTTCGACCGTCCGCCGGCCGAACGCATCCAACACGCCCTTGCGGAGAAACTGGCTGAGCCGGGTGGTGGCATCACGCTCGTCGCCACCGGTCGCCACGAAGAAACGCTCGACATCGCCGATTCGCCATTTGACGAAGGAATCGACCACAACGTTTTTCTTTTCGCTCGTCAGTACGCGTTCAGGCGCTGCGTCGAGTGTCAGGATACGTCCGTCGAACTTGCGCACATTGTTGTAAATCGGGATTTTGAAGTGCAGTCCTGGCGTGTAATCGGTCCGGTCTATGGTACCGAGGGCGAGCTTGATCGCTTTCTCCCGTTCACCGACGACAAACACCGATGAAATCAGCAGTAAAAACGCCAGAAATCCACCAATTAGCAACAGAGGTAATTTTTGCATCACTGAATATCCCTTGTTCTGCTGCGGGAGCTGTTAGTCCCCGAACTCGTCGATGAACGCTGAGAGCTGTCGACCGTGGACGGCATCGGGAACTGCCCGGACGTACCGGTACTGCGCTCCAGCGTTTCATTAACCTGATTCATCAGCTTGTCGACCGGAAGATACATCAGGCTGTTACCTGCCTCCGAATCGATCACAATCTTGCTGCTGTTGGAGAGTACGGCTTCGATGGACTCCAGATACAGCCGCTGACGGGTCACTTCAGGGAATTTTCTGTATTCCTCGAGCAGCGCCAGAAAACGCGCCGATTCACCTTCTGCTGCCTTGGTTACCTCGGTGCGGTAAGCCTTGGCCTCTTCCAGAATCATTCTTGCATCACCACGGGCTCTTGGCACGACTTCATTGGAATAGGCCTCGGATTCGTTGATGTAACGCTGCTCATCCTCACGTGCCTTGATCGCGTCCGAGAACGCCGCCTGCACCTGATCCGGCGGTTGCGCGGATTCAAGGTTCACGGTGTTGACCAGAATGCCGGTACCGTAATTCTCAAGTATCGTCTGCATATTGTCCATGGTGGACTGGGCGATCGCACTTCGTCCCTGGGTGATGATCGGATCCATATTGTTCTGACCGATCACTTCGCGAATCGCGCTTTCCGCCACTTCCTGCAAGGTGACATCCGGATTTTTGACACTGAAGAGGTAATCCTTGGCATTGCTGATCTTGTACTGCACCGACATGTCGATTTCGACAATATTCTCATCCTTGGTCAGCATCGGCTGAGCGCGCAAATGAACGGACCGGACTCGGTCGACATTGACCCGCTCGAGCGCTTCGAACGGCCACGGTAGATGCCAGTGTGGACCGGGGGTCGCGGTGTGGACAAATTTGCCGAAACGCGTGATGACACCACGTTCGGCCGGCTGAATGATGTAAAAGCCGGTCGCCAGCCAGAAAAGAAAAATCAAACCCCCGAGTATCGCCAGCCCCTTGAGACCGAGATTGCCCGGACCACCGCTCGGCAGTTTTACACCACCGCCCTTCTTGCCGAACAAGCCACCGAACTTTTCCTGCAGGTTTTTGAAAACCTCGTCAAGATCAGGCGGACCACCGCTGTTTTTCCGGTTGCCCCACGGGTCCTGATCTTTGTTTCCACCAGGCTCATTCCAAGCCATACGATACTCCAGTCATTTTTTACGCTGTTTATCAAAGCGCGACATTTTAGGTTTCAAAGCGGCCGCCCGCAAGCTCGCCGGCCGATTGGCGCATCAGCGCACTATCGTCAAGCTCGAAACGGTCACACAACCGTTGCCAGATAATTCTATCGGCGTCGATCTCCAGCAAAAAATCGCCATCGTCATTGAACGATTCACTGACGACTGCCCCTTGCGAATAGAGTTTTGCCCGGAACTCGCCAGCTGACGGTTTAAGCTTCAACAAGCCATGGACCCGCGCATTATCGATCAGTTCAACCACCGAATCGATCAACAGCTCCAGCCCTGCACCACTGTTGGCTGATATCCACACGCGCAGGGGTTTTTCCAGCTCGTCTCGATCAAGATGGGGGCCGACCGCCAATTTGTCAATTTTATTATACGCCATCAACACCGGCACTTCGCCGGCATCGATGGAATTGAGAACCTGGTTGACATCCTCGATACGCTGATCACGTAATTCGTCACAGGCATCCACCACATGAATCAACAGATTCGCCTCGCGTGTTTCCAGCAAGGTCGAACGAAAAGCATCGACCAGCTCATGTGGCAAGTCACTGATAAATCCGACCGTATCGATTATGACCGCTTCCCGCCCCCCGGGTAAGGGTAATTTACGGTAGGTGGGGTCAAGCGTCGCAAACAACTTGTCCGCTGCATAGACATGCTGTCCGGTCAGCGCATTAAACAACGTCGATTTGCCCGCATTGGTATAACCGACCAGTGCGATGCTCGGAACTCCCGACTTGTTGCGCGCCTGCCGGCTCTGCTCCCGTTGCTGCCTGACCCTGGCCAGCCGTTTGCGGATACTCTTGACCCGCAGGGCCAGCAAACGCCGGTCGGTCTCCAGCTGGGTCTCACCCGGTCCACGCAGGCCGATTCCGCCTTTTTGTCGCTCCAGATGCGTCCAGCCACGAACCAATCGTGTCGATAAATGATTGAGCTGGGCTAGTTCGACCTGCAGCTTGCCTTCGAATGTGTTGGCCCGCTGGGCAAAGATATCAAGAATCAATCCGGTACGATCCAACACCCGGCAAGAAAAAGCCTTCTCCAGGTTTCGTTCCTGACTGGGACTGAGACGCTGATTGAAAATTACCAGTTCGATTTGCAGCGCACGGACAAGGTCGGCTATTTCGCGAACCTTGCCGGAACCGACAAAAAAACGTGGATCAGGCTTTTGGCGAGAACCGGTGACCAGCCTGATTTCATCAGCGCCGGCCGATCTGGCGAGTTCCTGGAACTCTTGGATCTGATCATCGCTGAGAGGCTGCCCTGCAAGCGCTATATGAACCAGTAATGCCTTCTCACCGATCGAGGGTCTT
>JAGRHW010000101.1:7414-10816 GCA_020444765.1 Gammaproteobacteria bacterium
ATTGGGTAACATCATTCGGCAGGTTCTTCTTCTCCCGGCATTGAAATTTTGACAGGTCTGCTCGGTACGACCGTTGAAATGGCGTGCTTGTATACCATTTGGCTAACGGTATTTTTTAACAACACGACAAACTGGTCAAAAGACTCGACCTGCCCCTGAAGCTTTATGCCGTTGACGAGGTAAATAGAAACAGGAATACGTTCCTTGCGTAAAGCGTTGAGAAAGGGTTCTTGTAACGATTGCCCTTTTGCCATGATTTGCTCCCGGTTTTAATGTTCGTTTTTCCCGTATTTCACAGGTTTTGGTTTATTTATTTCGTCACAGAATTTTGCCAACCCGGCGTGGCGAAGATCAGCCAGGTCGGAGAAACGGCGGTATAAGAAATTTGCACGCATTTCAAATACCTATTCAGGACAGCACCGCCGGACAAAGATCCGACACGATTGTCCCTATTGCCAATGAAGCTGTCAATGACAAACACCGTCACAGCCGTAAAAATTAACAGTCGGGCAGCGTTAGGCGCGTTATGCGCCAAAACTGCGCTCATACGAGTGTTTATTTGCACTGTAAACGCGCATTTTTGACGTCAAGAGTGAAACCGATTCAGCGTCGGGTCAGCCTGCGTAATCGATACTGCAGCCCTGTGTTTCAGGAGAACGGTAATGACGATAACATTTTTACGCACCGGCAGGCTGGCGTTAATCGGTATTTGTTTGCTGGCAAGCCAAACAGTGCTGAGCAATGAAGCAAGCGAAGCGCCTGACCAGCCATCGATCACTGTCACCGAAGGCTACACCTCGGGGTTTCAGGCATCCAGTCCCCAGTTGGGCAAAGAGACACTCTTGAGCCGCCACCGGGGTGAATTTCGCCAGTTCGATATTTTCCATATCGACACACTGTTGTTCAGCGATTTCGACAACGATGGATTTTTTTCGAGTTTCGACCTGACCTTCGATCTTGATGTGGAGTACGGCCAGGCGTTGGTATTCGCGGACATCTGGATTCGTCGCTATGGCGGTTACTACGAACTCCTTTACACCACCGACACGTTCGTCATCGAAGGGCAAAACGCCTACGACGAGTATCATGTCTCGACCGATTTGCTGGAAGACTTTCCGCGGGACTATTACGATATCCTGATCGAACTGTACGATGTCGATTACAGCCTGGTCGAGCCGGTGGCGATAGCCGACGCCAGCGTTGACAGCTCCTTGTCTGCCCTGCCCCTGGAGTCACGCTATAAATATTACGGCGGCAGCTCGGTCGTCATCAGCGCCAGCGGCGCCGGCTCGATGAGCGGGTTTCTCCCGGCCCTGCTGTCGCTCACCCTACTCCGGCTTGCCAGACGCCGCAAACCGTAAGCCGCCGGGTGCAGCGCAACAAAATACTCTTTGACGAGCCAGTCACCTTATTGCAGAATAAGAGGGATTGCATTGAGTGGCGCAATCATAAGTACCTGAGACAGGCCGGCCCGCTGTCGCACCGGCCTGTAAAATAATTGAAAACACTTGGCGGTAACGGCTTCACCCACATCTGATCAGACAATAAAAACGCACTTGAAAACGCTCTTGCCCAGCAATTACCTGTCATACGGCCCGACTGTCTGAACGATTGCAATGAACGCCGGACACGCCCACAACCCAAAGGGGGAAGGATATGAGTGGTGCGTTCGATGAAATATATAATCGTTCCATAGAAGACAAACAGGCCTTCTGGAAAGAAGCCGCCGAGAACGTCTATTGGCACAAAAAACCGGCGACCATTCTCGATGACCGGGACAGCCCGTTCAATCGCTGGTTTCCCGACGGTGAAATCAACGCCTGTTACAATGCGCTGGATTTCAATGTTGCCCAGGGACGTGGCGACCAGGCGGCTATCATTTATGACAGCCCTGTCACCGATACCAAACAAACAATCACCTACAACGAATTACTTGACCGCGTCGCGCGATTTGCCAGCGTTCTGACCGACAAAGGCGTCGAAAAAGGCGACCGCGTTGTGGTCTATATGCCGATGGTGCCGGAAGCCGCCATCGCCATGCTGGCCTGCGCCAGAATCGGCGCCATTCATTCGGTCGTGTTCGGCGGTTTCGCCTCAAACGAACTGGCGGTTCGTATCAACGACGCCAAACCCAAGGTAATACTGGCTGCATCCTGCGGTATCGAGGTCAAACGCGTCATCGCCTATAAACCGCTGCTCGACGAAGCGATCAACATTGCCCACCACAAACCCACGGCCTGCATTATTTTCCAGCGGCCGCAAGCCGAAGCGCAAATGACGGAAGGTCGCGATTTCGACTGGGCAACGGAAGAAAAGGCCGCCGAGCCGTGCGAATGCGTGCCGGTCAACAGCAACGATCCGCTTTATATTTTATACACCTCCGGCACCACCGGACAGCCCAAGGGCGTGGTCCGCGATACCGGAGGCAGCGTCGTCTCACTGAAATGGACGATGAAAAACATCTACGACACCGAGCCTGGTGAAGTTTTCTGGGCCGCTTCGGACGTCGGCTGGGTGGTCGGCCATTCCTATATCATTTACGGACCGCTGTTCAACGGCAATACAACCATGATCTATGAAGGCAAACCGGTCGGCACGCCCGATCCCGGCGCCTTCTGGCGGGTCATTTCCGAGCACAATGTGCGCACCCTGTTTACCGCGCCGACCGCTTTTCGCGCGATCAAAAAAGAGGACTCGGACGCCGAATACCTGAAAAAGTACGACGTCTCCTGCCTGAGAACCCTGTATCTCGCCGGTGAACGCTGTGATCCGGACACCCTCGCCTGGGCCCAGGACAAGCTGCACATCCCGGTCATAGACCACTGGTGGCAAACGGAAACCGGCTGGTCGATCGCGGCCAACTGCAAGGGCATCGAATTATTGCCGGTCGTGCCGGGTTCACCGACCCGAGCGGCGCCGGGCTATGACGTACAGATTCTCGGCGAGGATGGCAAACCGGCCGAGGCCGGTGATATTGGCGCGCTGGTGGTCAAACTACCGCTGCCACCGGGCACCTTCACGACACTCTGGAACGCGCCGGAACGTTACGTCAGCTCCTACTTCAAAAACTTTCCCGGCTACTACGAAACCGGCGATGCCGGTTATATCGACGAAAACGGCTACATCTTCGTCATGGCGCGTACCGATGACATTATCAATGTCGCCGGCCACCGGCTGTCCACCGGCGCCATGGAGGAGGTCCTCGCCTCGCATCCGGATGTCGCCGAATGCGCGGTAATGGGGATCGCCGATCCGCTCAAGGGCCAGACCCCGGTCGGCCTGCTGGTGCTCAACAGTAATTGCCAGCGGAACGGTGACGATGTGGTCACTGAAACCATCAAACTCGTGCGCGATAAGATCGGTCCGGTCGCGGCGTTTAAAAACGCCATTGTCGTCAGCCGT
>JAGRHW010000102.1 GCA_020444765.1 Gammaproteobacteria bacterium
CGCGAAACTCAAGCGTTGCCTGGTCAAAACAACCGGCCACTGCGCTGGAGCCGTCCAGGGTCGATTGAAACCGCGTGCCTTCCTAGTCGCCGAATGCGATCAGCTCTATGGCAAAAGGCAGCTCGACCTCCCGCAATTCATAAAGGACGGCCAGCGGCAGCAATATACCCAGTATGCCGTCGTAGGCGCCGCCCTGGCTGACGGTGTCCTGATGTGAGCCGAAATACAGGGTCTGTTCCGATTGTTTCGACGGTTTGCGGCCGACCAGGTTGCCGGCGTGGTCCAGCTCGACCGTCAGACCGCAGCTCTGCATGAGTTCGTTTAGCCAGTCCAGCAAGCGACGGTGTTCATCGGTCAGAAAATAGCGGCTGACGCCGGGGCCGGGCAGGGAAAAGGTTGCGGCTGTTTCCAGCCATTCCGCCAGAGGCGCTTCATTCATGATTGCGGCCCACATTTCGAATAGTTGGTCCGGGTCGGTACACCGTCATAAAACTCCTTGAACGGCGGGCTGTGAAAATGCCGGTAAACGGTCTCCAGCCTGGCGAGCGCCTGGCCCGGTTCGTAGTCGACGCGCAAATCCACCGGCGGCCGGTCGGTAAAATCGACTTTGATCGATGCGGAGATCAGCCCCCGCACATCGCCGCCGGATTTTTCGCCCGCCTGCAGCGCCTTGAACAGGCGCCAGGCCATCGGTTGGTCGGGGTAGGTTAAAAAGCTCCGGATCAGCGCGTCAGCAATACCGTGGCTGGCGAGAAAGTTACCGCCGGCCACCACGCCGGGAGCGGTGGAAAATTCTTTCAGGCCTGTGTTTTCCGAGCCGGTCCAGCCGGCGCCGTGGCCGTTGCGGTCGATCACCAGGCATTGGCGGAATTCGCGGCCTTGGTCTTCGCCAACGATTTTTTCCAGTACCGACTCCGCGTTTTCGCCCGTCGCAAGCAGCGCCAGACCGCGCTCGCCGTACAGCCAGTTGGTATAGGCGCCCTGAGTGACAATCGCCCCGACGCCAGCGCGGACGTGCGGTACGTAGGCGCCCACCGCTACGCCACCGGTGGCTGTCGCGGCACCGGCGGTGCCTGTGGTTTCATCGTAGGCGATGATGGAGAAGGTCATGGATCGAGCCTGTTTATTGGAGTTTTTTCAGAATTTATCATAATAAATTTCTTGCACAAATTAATTTATTATGGTTATTTTGTCAGCGGCCTCGTTCAAAAAGATTTAAAACTGGTTTGCACCTGGCCCGGGATTTTTTGCCGGGTGCCACGGGTTGCATTTCAAGCTGACTTTATACCCGGTAGGGAGGTATCCATGAAAAATTTCCTGAAACGGTTCCCGGTTCTGACCGTGATCCTGGCTTCATTGTGCACGACCACAGGCGTTTTCGCGCAAACGCCGCCCGGCGTGTTGATCGTCGGGCAAATCGCCGAACCGAAGTCGCTCGACCCGCATGCGGTCACCGCCGTCAACGATTTTCGCATTCTGATGAATATCTATGACGGGCTTGTTCAATACAAGAGCGGCACGCTTGAAGTGGAGCCCGCACTGGCTACCGACTGGACCATCAGTGACGACGGCACGGTCTACACGTTTAATCTGCGTGAAGGCGTGAAGTTTCACGATGGTACCGATCTTAGCGCCAAGGCGGTCAAGTTCAATTTCGACCGGATGCTGGTCGACACCCATCCTTTCCACGACACCGGCCCGTTTCCGCTGTCGTTTTTCTTCAGTTCAATCAAGGAAGTCAAGGCGCTGGACACGCTCAAGGTGGAATTTACTCTCAACGAACCGTTTGCGCCGTTTCTGTCCAATCTGGCATACCCGACCGGTCTGATCGTATCGCCTGCGGCGGTGGAAAAACACGGCAAGGAATTCGGTCGTAATCCGTCGGGCAGCGGTCCGTTTAAATTCGCCGAGTGGGAGAGTAATGCAAAAGTGGTGGTGGAGAAAAATGCCGACTACTGGGGCGATCCGGCCAAACTAGATGCAGTCGTGTTCCGGCCGATTACCGATGCCAACACGCGAGTCGCCGAAATGCTGTCAGGCGGTATCGACATGATGGTCGAAGTGCCGCCGGATAACCTGGCGGATCTGGCCGGCGACAGTGGCTTCACGATTCATGAACAGGCAGGGCCGCACTTGTGGTTTTTGATTTTGAACGCCAAGGAAGGCCCTTTTGCCGACAAGCGCATGCGCCAGGCAGTCAATTACGCCATCAACAAGGAAGCCCTGGTCAAGGACATTCTGCAAGGCACCGCGGTGGTTGCCGACGGGCCGACGCCGCCGGCATTTGCCTGGGCGCATAATGATGAGCTGACGCCTTATCCCTACGACCCCGACAAGGCCCGTGCCTTGATCAAGGAAGCCGGCAAGGAAGGCGCGGAGTTGACTTTTTATGTCACCGAGGGTGGTTCGGGCATGCTCGACCCGATCGCCATGGGAACGGCAATTCAGGCGGATCTGGTTAATGTCGGACTCAAGGTCAATATCGAAACCTATGAGTGGAATACCTTCCTCGGCAAGGTCAATCCGGGACTGGAAGGCAAGGCGGATATGGCCGAAATGGCCTGGATGACGAACGATCCGGACACCCTGCCGTTCCTGGCTTTGCGCACCGATGCCTGGCCGGATAAAGGCGGTTTCAACTCGGGTTATTACAGCAATTCGACCGTGGACGAGCTGCTGGAAAAGGCCCGTCAGTCGACCGATCAGGCCGAGCGCGCGGCGCTGTACAAGGAAATGCAAACCGTCGTTTACGACGATGCGCCCTGGGCGTTTATCGCCAACTGGAAGCAAAATGCGGTGACGTCCAGCGCGGTCAAGGACTTTACCCTGGAGCCGTCCTTTCTTTTGCTGCTGAAAAACGTCAGCAAATAGGTAAAGCCGGAGAGGCGCTGCCTTGGCGGCGTCTCTTCGACTGTTCTGACGCATGAGTCGGCAAAATCCAAATATCTGGCGCTATATCGGCTACCGTCTGATCGCCGCAGTACCGGTGATCATCGGACTGACCATTATCGTCTTTTTGATCATGGCGCTGATTCCGGGCGATCCCGCACTGGCGATCCTCGGCAGTTATGCAACGCCGGAAAATGTCGCCAGGCTCAACGCACAACTGGGGCTGGACAAACCGCTCTGGCAGCAATACCTGACCTGGGTCGGCAATATGCTGCAAGGTGATTTCGGCCGCTCCTACAGTCTTAACCGTCCGGTGCTGGACGAAGTGCTCGAACGCTTTTCGGCGACTCTGATTCTGGCCGGTACCGCGCTTGTGCTTTGCTCGATCTTCGGTCTGCTGGCGGGCGTTATTTCGGCAGTCAGGCAATACGGCTGGGCCGACAAGCTGATCACGCTGGTGGTGCTGGTCGGTATTTCCACGCCGGCTTTCTGGCTGGGATTGTTGCTGATTCTGCTGTTCAGCGTGCAGCTTCGCTGGTTGCCGGTCAGCGGTATGTACGCGATTTACGGCGGTGGAGACCTTCCCGATCTGTTGACTCACCTGATTCTGCCTGCCTCCACGCTTGCATTTGTCGCGACTGGCGTTATCGCGCGTCTGACCCGTGCCTCGATGCTGGAAGTGCTGCGCCAGGACTATATACGCACCGCGCGCGCCAAGGGTGTGGGCGAGCGGCAGGTGGTGATCAAGCACGCCTTCAAGGCGGCCCTGGTCAGCGTGGTGCCGGTGATCGGTATTCAGGCCGGGTTTGTGATCGGCGGCGCGGTTTATGTGGAGACGGTTTTCCAGTGGCCCGGTATCGGCCGCATGCTGGTTACCGCAATCGCAACCCGCGATATTCTGCTGGTGCAGGGCGGGGTGCTGCTGGTGGCCACCAGTTACGTGCTGTTCAATCTGCTGGCCGACGTCATCCAGAACCTCGTTGACCCGAGGATCGCCTCCTGAGCGCGGCGGGCAAAAAATCGGCCGGCGGTCAGCGCATCACGTCGTTTGGCCTGTTGTGGCGCAATCGTCTCGCCGCCTTCGGTCTGGTGGTGTTCGCGATCATCGTCATACTCGCTGTGCTGGCGCCAATACTGCCCTTGCCGGACCCGGACGCAACCAATCTCGCCGAACGCCTGAAACGCCCTCTGCAGGAGGGGCACTGGCTGGGCACGGATCATCTTGGCCGGGATATTCTGTCGCGGCTGCTCTGGGGCACCCGGGTCAGTCTGGCGGTCGGCATTGCGGCGAGTCTGGTGGCTGCCGTGTTCGGTTCCTCGATCGGTATTCTCTCCGGCTATTTCGGTGGCCGTACGGACAACCTGATGATGCGTGGCATCGACATGCTGATGGCCTTTCCCTATATATTGCTGGCGCTGGCAATTGTTGCGGTGTTGGGGCCGGGCTTGATGAATGCCTTGTACGCTATCGCCATTGTCAATATTCCGTTTTTCGCACGTAATGTCCGGGGTATTACACTGACTTTCAGCCGCCGGGAATTTATCGACGCGGCGCGGCTTTCCGGTAAAAACAATCTGCGGATTCTGCTTTCCGAAGTGTTGCCGAACGTGCTGCCGGTCATTGTCATCACCTTGTCGACCACGGTCGGCTGGATGATTCTCGAAACCGCTGGCCTGTCTTTTCTCGGCCTCGGTGCTCAGCCGCCGCAGGCGGATCTCGGTTCCATGCTTGGCGAAGGGCGCAAGCTTATTATCACCGCGCCGCATGTGTCGACCATTCCCGGTGTGGTGATCTTTCTGATCGTCATGAGTATCAATCTGCTGGGCGACGGGATTCGTGACGCGCTGGATCCGAGACTCAAGGCCGGTGCACTGCAGCGACCGGCGGCGCGTACCGAAACGGATCTGCCAAAGACTACCGGGGAGCAGGCGGATTCATCGCATCTGATGGATATACGCGGGCTGCGCACCGAGTTCCATACCGGTAACAGAATTCTCAAGGCAGTCAGCGATGTCGATCTGACACTGCAAGCCGGGGAATGCCTCGGACTGGTCGGCGAAAGCGGTTCGGGAAAATCGGTGACCGCTTTGTCGCTGATGGGGCTGGTTGCTTCGCCGCCGGGCAAGATCGTCGGCGGTTCGGTGCAGTTCGACGGCAATGACCTGCTGAGAGTCGGCGACGATGAATTGCGCAATCTGCGCGGTGGCCGGATCGCCTATATTTTTCAGGACCCGCTGGCAACTCTGCATCCGCTGTACAGTATCGGCGATCAACTGGTCGAGGCGCTGCGTTGCCACCGGACGATCAGTTATGCCACGGCCTGGGAAAAGGCCGTCAGCCTGCTGGAGCAGGTGCATATCCCTAATGCCTCGATGCGGGCGAAAGCCTATCCGTTTCAGTTGTCCGGCGGAATGCGACAACGTGTCGGGATTGCCATGGCGCTGGCCAATGAGCCGGATATCATCATCGCCGACGAGCCGACCACCGCGCTGGACGTGACCGTGCAGGCGGAGGTTCTGCATCTTCTCAATGAGTTGCGCCGGCAACGTCAGGCGGCGCTGCTTTTTATCACCCATGATTTTGGCGTGGTCGCCCAGCTCTGCGACCGGGTCGCTGTTATGTACGCGGGTCAGGTCGTCGAGCAGGGGCCGGTGCAGGATGTTTTGAATGCACCGAAACATCCGTATACGCAAAAACTCGTCGATTGCGTGCCGAGACTGGGTGATCCCGGCAAACGTCTGGTCGAAATCCCCGGCCTGCCGCCGGCAGTGGACAACTTGCCGGATGGCTGCGCGTTTGCCTCGCGTTGCCACCAGGTGAGTGATGAATGCTGCCGCGAACCAGTGGCCTACCGGCAGTTGACGCCTGAGATCGGCGTGCGTTGCATCAAGGCGGGGGACGCACTATGAGTGATCCGGGTTCCGCTTTGATGGAATTGCAATCGGTGGTCAAAAGTTTTGGCGGCGGCAAGAGCCTGTTCGGCAAGCCAAGACCGTCGGTACAGGCGGTGCGCGGTATCGATATCGTTGTCGAGCGTGGCGAGACGCTCGGCATCGTCGGCGAATCCGGTTGTGGCAAATCGACCCTGGCGCGGATGCTGGTCGGGCTCGATATGCCAACTACGGGTACGATCAAATACAACGGTGAAGACATCCAGACCTTGGTGCGACAGGACCGTCGCGCGCTGGCGAAGAATATCCAGTATATCTTTCAGGACCCGATCAGCTCGCTCAATCCGCGCCACACCATTCGGGAGATTCTGCTGTCGCCGCTGAAATATCTGCGTGGTTTGTCAGCTGTCGAGCAGCAGAAGGAACTCGACAGGCTGATGGACGCGGTCAATCTGCGGCCGGAATTTCTGCACCGTTATCCGCATGAGTTTTCCGGCGGCCAGGCGCAGCGTATCGGCATCGCCCGCGCGCTGGCGGCACGCCCGGATCTGCTGGTGCTGGATGAACCCGTTTCGGCACTGGATGTGTCGATCCAGGCTCAGGTGCTCAATCTGCTGGCGGATCTCAAGCATGAGTTCGATCTGACCTATGTGTTTATCAGCCACGATCTGGCCGTGGTGGAAAGCGTCAGCGACCGGGTGGCGGTGATGTACCTCGGCAAAATAGCCGAGCAGGGGGCGGTCGATGAACTCTTTGGCCGGCCGCGTCATCACTACACGCGCTTGCTGCTCGACAGCGTGCCGAGTATCGACCGGCCCTTGAGTGGCAAACCGGGCGATGCCTCGGTGCTGCCTGACCCGCTGAATCCGCCCGCCGGTTGCGCGTTTACCGAACGCTGCCCGGCGGCTACCGAAAAATGCAAAAGCGGGCAGCCGGCCCTGTTACCGGCCGATGCCCGACACCGTTCGGCCTGTTATCATCCGTTGATTTAGCAGCGCTATAGAAAGGGGAAAACGGTGGGTAAACGATCGGATGCCATCGCCGAGGAAATAAAACGCTGGATTGTCGAACGCAATCTCAAGCCCGGTGATCGTTTGCCGCAGGAAAAGCAACTGATCGAGTATTTTCAGTCCTCCAAGGGCACGGTGCGTGAATCGATCAAGGCGCTTGAGTCGCAGGGACTCATCACCACCCGCAGTGGCCCCGGCGGTGGCGGTTTTGTTGCCGAAATGCCGCCAGACAGGGCGATGTCGCTGCTGTCGAATTATTTCTACTTCAAGGATCTGCACATCCGCGATATCTACCAGCTCAGAATCCAGCTGGAGCCGGAGCTGGCCGCCAGTCTGTGTGGCAATCTGACCGAGCAGGATCTGCAGCGGCTCAAGACAACCATGACGATCTATTCCTCGCCGACCGCCACCCGCGAGGAAGAACACCGGCAACGTCTGGACGAGCTCGCCTTTCATGAAGTGCTGGCGGACTTGTCGCCGAACCCGATTCTGTCGTTTGTCTGCCGCTTCCTGCTGGGTTTGCTGAAACACCTCGATGTCTGTCACGAGATCTACGACCAGCCGAATCAGGACCTGTTCGCCACCGGCCGTTTCTACCAGATGGCGCTGTACGACGCTTTGAAGAATGCTGACCCGGTAAAGGCTGCCTCGCTGATGCGTGAACACATGCTGACCGCCGAGCGGATCATGTTGGCGCGGGAGCGAGAGATCAAAGGGAAAATGCTCTAGCGTCCTGTCTGATTGCTCCAAGCTTTGAACAGGCAGGACACCGAGATGTTGAGAGGACTTTTTGTATTATTGCCGGGGTTCTGCCAATTCCGCCTGACGCTCGGAAATGGCAGGCCCGGTAAGAATTATTTTTCCAGCAGTTTTTCCAGTTCGAGAAATTTTTTGGCGACACGGTCGGAGTCGACGCTGTATTCCCCGTTGGCTATAGCTGCGCGGATCTTTTCCACCTTCGCGCGATCAACGACATCACCTTGAGCCAGGGCGGCGCTGAGTCGTTCTATGGAGGTCAGTGTTTTGGTCAGTTGAATGTTATCTGTCGCTTTGAGTTCGCCAGGCGTAGTTTGACTTGCAGTATTGTCCGGGCGAGCCGTTTTGCTGACTGCTTTTACTTTGCCGGAACTTGGCAAACCGGTGACTGGATCAGCCATAATTGAATTCCCATGAGTGTTATTTTTATTCTTGTTTTTTGGTTAACGACTGGTGAACTGGTGATCTTGACGACTCCACGCCACCCGATTTGATTTTTGCGAACTTTAGCCGGCTTGTCCGGCCAAACCCTGCTCGCATCACAACCGCTTCAGGCTAACAAACCACTGCTGGTTTCGTATTAAATTGTAGCCGGATAAATTTGTATTGGCTAGGGCCTGTTAACGACTGCCGCCGATCCGAAGAAACGTATCGTGTTACCCCGCTTGCTCCCGCTGCCGGTCAAGGCAAAATCGTACCGGCGATGTACTTCTCAGATAGATAACACAAGCCAGCACGAATTTTCGATTCCATGAATCACGGCCGCCTGCCGGTTCAAGAATCGGTAAGGCTGGTCGCAAGGCTCTTTATATAAAGAAGGAAACAAGCGGTTCCAATAATTTTCAGGCAGGGGGACCGGTGTTCCCTGCAAAGTGAGTCAAGCCCCCGCAGAGGTGCACAATGTATAAAATCCGTTCTGTCAACCATTCCACCGACGACAACCCCCTGCAACCGGCAACGGCCGATGAGCTGATTGATATCCTGTCAATAGCCCGTAGCGGTCTGCTTGAGTTTCAGTCCGCCCTTGTCGATTTGACGGTTATCGCAGGGCAAGGCCCGGCGCGAAGTCATCACGATTTCCGTCCGTCCTTGCGACAGGCGCTCGCTGCGCTTGCCGGTGTGTCCTATAAGGGGACGCCCCTGTTCAACGGGCATCTGGATGTCGATATCGACTTCGCCGCGTCGGGTGGAGAAACCGTGCGGGTCAGGATCGCTGATCTGCCGGGTAAGTTTGCCGGCTACCACAGCAACTTTCCGGACCTTGCCGGCTGTGATGCCATGATTTTCGCGCAACGAATACGCGTCAGCGCCGCAGCGTCCAGCTGTCCGGAGGCGTCGATCCAGGGTGTCAGGTTGAATACTTTTATGCCGCGCTCGGTCCGTTCTTCCCGGTTGCTGGCCATCAATTCCCTGTCGGGGCTGACCGGCCTGTACGCGATGAATTACGGAAATGCGATTATTGCGGGCGAGGACAGTCGCGAAACCGGCATGCCGCTGATCGACGGTTGTGTGAGCGTGAACGGCGTGGCGATTCCGGCCAGCAACGGTTCGGTCAATGACCTTGTCGGGCAGATCAACAGCCTCCGTGAATCGCACGGCGTGGTAGCGGAAGGCAAAGCCGGTCAGCCTCTGGTATTGATGAACTTCTCCGGACAGGCGATTGAAATCAAAATCACCAACCAGTGTGCGGCCTTACTCAGCGGTTTTCCGTCTGGTGTGACGGAGGTTGCCGCCGACATAGGCGGCCTGATCGCATGGATCAGCTTCAGACGCCTGCACGAGGTGTGTTTCGACTCCGGCAATACGGTTCGTCTGCTGTCGGGGGTCGACGGTGATTCGGTTGCGTTGAAGTCGGGCCTTACGGCAAACCTGTCGGCTGACTCCCTGACCGACCGGCGGCTTGCATTATCGGTATTGCAGGTGATGGCGATTGTCGTTGCCCGTGAGCTGAACGGTTTGACGAGTACACAGGCAAGGCTGCGCCGCGTGCTTGATGAGGCCCGCAGCCGGCAAAAATCTGAAGTGCGGACAAGCGGTACAGCCGGCAAAGGACTGGCGAGCAGTTAAGGCCGTTGCAGCCTTTCTATTACCGCATGTCAATTATTTGTCTTTCTCCAATTCCTGTCCTATGCTCATTTAAGTCAAAACACGCGGCCACAGTTCAACATCCCGTTTGTTGAAGCAGGGCCGGGACTGATCCTTTTTCCGAAAAGTGATGCCGGTTTGGCAAAGGCAAACAGCAAGTGTCGATTTTGTGGCGATGTCCCGTTTTATGTCTACACTTAACTGTTAAGCGTCTTTCGGGACATTTTTTAACTGTAAATAACACAGCAATGGCGACGTATGAGCAGGCGACCGCTTGGGGTTGCGTTCATCGGTCGCAGGTATAAGGCGAGTAATGAGCAAGAAGTCAGATTCGAACAAAATCTTGATCATCAATCCGAATCCGGAGGAGGCGACCCGTTTGTCGCATCAGCTGGAATTTATCGAATACGAAGCGAAAACCCTCAGCTCGCCGGATCTGCTATCCAGTCTGGGCGATCTGTCGGAATACCTGGCGATTTTTGTCAGTACGTTTCACGGCATCAAGGAATGGGTCGGGAAACTGCGGGCCGATCATGAAAAGTGTCCGGCGCTGGTGTTGCTTATTGATGATCACAGTTCGGACCTCACGGCTTCGGAAATTGAAGAGCTTTTCACGGGCAGTCTGAAAAAAGACATCAAGTTCCCGGAATTATCCGATGTGCTGCACCGCGCCGAAATGATCGGCAAAGTCAAGCCGGCCAAAGCCGGCGGCACGCAAAACCCCGAGCTTTTCCGCAGTCTGGTCGGTAACAGCCGCTCGATTCAGCGGGTGCGTAAAATGATCGACCAGGTGGCGCCTACCGAGGCCAGCGTACTGTTGTCCGGGGAATCCGGCACCGGTAAGGAAGTGGTGGCTCGAAATATTCACGCCCTGTCACTTCGCGCCGATCGTCCCTTCGTGGCCGTAAATTGCGGGGCAATTCCACCGGAACTGCTGAAAAAAGAGCAGTTTGGTAATGAAAAAGGGGCGTTCACCGGCGCTTTTCAATCCCGTCCTGGCCGTTTTGAACTGGCCGAGGGTGGCACCCTGTTTCTGGACGAGATAGGCGATATGCCGCTCAATATGCAGGTCAAGTTACTGCGCGTAATACAGGAGAAGAGTTTTGAGCGGGTCGGCGGCAGCCGGACCCGGATCAGCAACGTCAGACTCATCGCCGCGA
>JAGRHW010000103.1 GCA_020444765.1 Gammaproteobacteria bacterium
CGATCGTAGCTATTGATCGCCGCTTCCTGCCAATTGGCCAGCAGTTCGCTGTCAGGCTTGAGTATCTCGACGATCAGCGGGTAGCAGGCAGTGAGGTCGTTCGAGTGTGTGCTGCCGCAATCTCCACCGGGGCAGGCCGACAAGGCGCCGAGTAAATCGGTTTCCGCCAGGAATTCGAGATAGTCGCCCGGACGGACCGGGCTGGCTTTCATGAAGTACTGCCCGGTGTCGCGGGTGAATCCTGTACACATAAAAACGTTCAGCACATCGTGTACGTGCATCTCTGCCACTTTTAGCGGCAGGCTGGTTTCATCGGCCAGTGCGCGTGTCAGATTTGAATGGCAGCAGTGGTGGTAATGGTTGTGGTGGAGCAGGTGTTGCGTGTAAGGATCGCAACGCGTGCCGATAACGTCATGCACCGAACCGCCGTCGGTGTCTCTGCCGTACCAGGCGAGCGTATCGTGGGTGATCGTGGCCAGTGGCCGCAGGTAAGGATGGTTGCTCCAGAGACGGTCACCGGTGCTTACGTGGCTTGCGTGCAGTTGGCGTGTTTTGCCGCTATAGAAGCGCTCGTCGAGGTTGTTCGCCTGCCAGAGGTTCAGATCACCGACCTGCGGTCCTTCGGTGCTGAGGATACGGAAGCCGTGACCGGCGGGCACCCGGAATGCGCGGGCCTCCCGTGGCGGTACCAGAACCTGCCCGATGACTGACAGGCTGCTTCGCCAGGCTGCCAGCCAGTCGGCTTTGTGGCCCGGCGGAAGCGCCTTGACGTCGTAGCAGATAATCGCGGGTTTCGCGCGGCGCTCATCGGCGTCGGCAGGAGGCGTCAGGTTGGCGATGTTGTTCGTCATGCTGCAAGGCTCCAGATTATCCGGCAAAGTATACCCGCCAGCGGCTTTGTTCAGGCTGTCGTCGACAGCGCTTACAAGCCTTCCACAGTGCCTTCGAAGGTTTTGACGGCCTGACGGACCTGGTCCGGAATCCGCGCCGTCTGCTGACTGATAAAATCGTACCAGACAAGAATTGCCGTAGACGTAAAGGCTGCGCGGTCTTTTTCTACAGCGAACACCGCCGCCTCCATGGTAGCGCTGCTGTTTCCGACCCGGCTGATGCGCGAGCCGACGCTTATCCGGCAGGGGTAAGTCAACTGGTCGCGAAAGCTGCAATGCAGGTCGGCGAGGACCCAGCCGGTCTTGGTGCTAGGGTTTAAATTCACGTCCAATAACTCTTCACTGTAGGCAATACGGGCTGATTCGATGTAGCGCAGATACAAGGTGTTATTGACATGACCCAGTAAATCGCAATCGCCCCAGCGAATCTGATCGTCGAAGAAGTGGCGGAAAATTTCTCTATCCATAAACTCAGGCTACTGCTGTGATTGATTTATTTTATCGGCTTTGATATTTTTCATGGGCTTAACGTTAACGTCAAGCACTTTTGTTTTTTCAACGCGCGGTATCTGATGTCCAGGAGCCAGATGTGTCCACCAGTTACTCTATTTCCACACTTGCCGAAGAATTCGATGTTACGCCAAGAACGTTGCGGTTTTACGAGGCGCAGGGAATCCTCAGCCCCCGCCGTGAAGGCACCAGGCGGCTTTTTTCGCAACGCGATCGTGTGCGCTTGCGTCTGGTCGTGCGCGGCAAGCGTCTCGGTTTTTCCCTGGCCGAGCTGAAAAATATCATCGACATGTATGACAGCGAGGTCGGCGAGGCCGGGCAGTTGCAATACCTGTTGCAGCGAATTCATGAGCAATGTGCGGCTCTCGAGCAAAAGCGTCAGGATATCAATGAAACCCTGGAAGAATTGCATATGACGGCTGCCCGTTGCATTGAAGGCCTGGCGGAGAAGTATGGCCATCGCAGCGGTGAGTCATCGCAAACCGATGTCGCCGCGGCGATGGAAAAGCCGTTGAACGGGGTAAAATCATCCTATAGCGAGGAGAGACGCAATGCCTGAAACAGCAAACGAACAAGACGCAATCCTGCTGCGCGAGGATAGCGGCAGCCGGGTAACCCTAACGTTCAACCGGCCTGCGCAGTTCAACGCACTGTCCGAAGAAATGCTGACGGCGCTGCAGGCTGAGCTCGATGACATCGCTACGGACAAAAGCAAAACCGTGCTGGTGATTACCGGCCACGGCCGGGCATTTTGTGCCGGGCACGATCTCAAGCAGATGCGCGCCAATCCTGAGCAGGATTATTACCGCGCGCTGTTTTCGCAATGCGCGAAGGTAATGCAGACTATCAACGAGATGCCGCAAATCGTCATTGCCCGCGTCCAGGGCATAGCCACGGCGGCGGGCTGTCAACTGGTTGCGCAGTGCGATCTTGCGGTTGCGGTCGACAGTGCCAGGTTTGCGGTTTCAGGGATTAATGTCGGCCTGTTTTGCAGCACGCCATCGGTCTCGCTGAGTCGCAATGTGTCCCGTAAGCGGGCCATGGAGATGCTGGTGACCGGCGAGTTTATCGATGCGGCTAAGGCGCTGGATTACGGCCTGATTAATCACGCGGTGCCGGTTGACGAGCTGGATGCCAGTGTCGACGCACTGGTTGACAAGATCTGTTCCAAATCGTCCGCGGCGATCGCTCAGGGCAAACAGCTTTTCTACAAACAACTCGATCGGAATCTCGCCGGCGCCTACGAACTGTCGGCCGAGGTGATGGCTTGTAATATGATGAACGAGGATGCCGCTGAAGGTATCGATGCGTTTATGCAAAAACGCAAACCTGAGTGGAAGGGGTGTTAGAGTTTGTCTAAAGCCCCTGTCATCGCTTGTGACGGCGCTGGGTTGACTTTCGTGTTCCGCTTCGACTTGGGAGCCAGCGGCTCCAGACATCAATCGACAAGGCAGTTTTTTTTATCACTGCCCGCGAGCCTGTTTCTCAAACGTTTTAATTAAGTACTTTTCTCCGCAAACCCGGTATTCTACCGGGGTTTTTAGTCTTTCCGGCTCAGTGGGTGAAAGGTTTCCCATGGCGGCATTCGACTATAGACGGATTGACTTCGCCGGCGGAGTCAGATAATACAATCCAGAAGTGTTGTCGGAGATTTCCGTACGTGCCCGCAAGTCGAGGCCGTTTTGTTTTACGGGACGGTCACGGACTGGCCGCAATGCAACAAATTCGCTGAGCTGTCTTGGTCGTGACTGGTGACAACAATCAATAAATTCCGGGCAAAACTTTTGCGGCCTGGGGAACGCACGACAACCGAAGAAGGGCGTAAGCATAATAGGTAAATAACTTGACATAAGATGTTAGGTCCTTCAATGTTGACGGATAAAGTGGCACAGACCACAGTAAAAGAAACATCGTTATTTTTCCTGATTTTTATTGGAATTTTATCGTAAAAAGCTTCAAAAATTCTCTTTTGGAGGAGGAGGGGAATGGACTTGGAGTGTAAAAGTATTGTCGTAAATTACTTTTTTCAGAAACCCGTTGACGATGGGTTTGTGCATTTATGACAACAGTTGCTTCACCGGTTGTGCATCAGGCAGCCCCGGTTTTGGAATGCCACGGAATCGAGCGTCGTTTCGGTGGTCTGGTTGCCGTTACAGGCATCGATCTGGAAATCTCACCAGGTGAGATTTTCGGTCTGGTCGGTCCCAACGGCAGCGGCAAAACAACCCTGACCAACGCAATCACCGGTTTCTACCCGCCGCAGGGCGGGCGGATTCTGCTCGACGGTAAGGACATCACCGGAATCGCGCCGCACAAAGTAGCCGGACTCGGCGTAGCGCGAACCTTTCAGAACCTGGCCTTGTTTCATGGCCTGACCGTGCTCGACAACATCCTGCTGGGCCGACACATCCATATGAAGCCGGGCGTGCTGAGCACCGCGCTGTACTGGTGGCTGGCGCGTCCGGTCGAAATCGCCAATCGGGAGATGGTTGAAGAGGTCATCGAGTTTCTGCAACTCGAGGGCATTCGCAACGAGCTGGTCGACGGTATTCCCATCGGTTTGAAGAAGCGCGTCGAGCTGGCCCGGGCGCTGGTGGCCGAGCCTCATTTGTTGATCCTCGACGAACCGATGGCCGGGATGAATCAGGAAGAGAAGGAATACATGGCGCGTTTCATTCTCGATGCACGCGCCGAACGTGGCGTCAGCGTTCTGCTGATCGAACACCATATGGATGTCATCACCGGCATTTGCGACAGGATGCTGGCGCTGAACTATGGCGAGATGATCGCCACCGGTATTCCGCACGAAGTGGTAAAGGATCCGCGCGTCGTCAAGGCTTATATCGGAGACAGCGATGCCGGCAAGTAATATCGCTGATACCGAAACGACTCTGATCAGGCTGGCGCTGCTTAATGCGCAGCAGCATGGCGCGGCTGTCGCCATGCGGGAGAAAGATCGCGGCATCTGGCGGGAGACGACCTGGAGCGCCTATCTTGAAGAAGTGCTGGCGCTAGCGGCCGGCCTCGATGCGCTGGGTATCGCGCCGGGCGATGCGGCGATGATTCTGGGCGACAATCGCGTGCGGCTCTATATGGGCATGGTCTCCTGCGCAACCTTGCGGGTTTACCCGATGCCGACTTATCCGGGTGCCACGCTTGAAGAATTGCAGCATTTTGCCGGTGTGGCTCGAGTTACCGCTGCGCTGGCCGAGGATCAGGAGCACGTCGACAAAGCCCTCGATCTGCGTGCCGGTGGCGCCGGGATCGAGCATATCATCTATGATGATTCACGTGGTCTGGCAGACTACGATGTGCCAGGTTTGATTTCCTGGGAAGACGTGCTGGCCAAAGGTCGGGTCAGACTGAAGGACGAGCCCGATTTGCGTGATGCGCTGATCAGCCGCTCTGGCCCCGAAGATCCGGCGGTATTCCTGCATTCATCGGGCACTACCGGCAAACCCAAAGGCATTGTCCTGTCGCAGCGTAACGCCATCGCAGCGGCGCATAACGGCCGCGCGGCGGGGATGTTCGGCAAAGGCGAGGAGCTTCTGGCCTATTTGCCGATGGCCTGGGTTGGCGATTTCGAACTGGCCGTGGGCGCAGCGCTCACGCATCGCTTCATCGTCAATGTGCCGGAGCGTCAGGAAACCGTGCTGCGCGACATGCGCGAGATCGCACCGACGCTTTACCTTGCCGCGCCGCGCAGCTGGGACAGCATTCTGACCACCATTCAGGTGGGCATGGAGAATTCCACCTGGCTAAAGAAGAAAATCTACCATTTCTTTATGGATCGCGCCGTCGACTCCGAGCGCCGCAAGCTCAAGGGCGAGAGGGCTTCGGGGCTGTTAGGGCTGGGGCGGCTGCTGGGTAATGCGCTGGTTTTCGGGCCGATCAAGGATCAGTTCGGCATGAGCCGTGTGGATCATGCTTTTACCGGCGGCGAGGCGATCGGCGAAGACACCTTTGTTTTCTACCGCGCGCTCGGGATCAAGCTGCGCCAGCTTTACGGGCAGACCGAGAACAGCGCGCTCAATGCCGTTCAAACGGCCGATGAAGTACAGCTGCACACCGTGGGCCGGCCCTTGCCGGGAGTCGAGATCATTATTGCTGAAGACGGCGAGATCCTGTTGCGTGGGCAGAGTGTGTTTGCCGGCTATTACCAGAACGAAGAGGCGACTGCCGAGAGCCTGCGCGATGGCTGGCTGCATACCGGCGACGCGGGCTACTTCGAGGAAGACGGACATCTCGTGGTGCTGGGCCGGGTTTCAGAGGTGGTGTATACCGCCGCCGGCGAACGCTATGTGCCGAACTATATCGAGAACCGTCTGAAGTTCAGCCCCTATATCAAGGATGCCGCGGTGGTCGGCGCCGGGCGCCACGAACTGACGGGGATGATCTGCATCGACTTCGAGGCGGTCGGGCACTGGGCCGAGGTGCACGGCGTGCCTTATGTTTCCTATGCGGAACTGTCGCAGCGCGCGGAGGTGGCCGGTCTGATCCGTGAGGCGTTCGAACGGGTGAATCAGGCTTTGCCCAAGGGCCTGAGTCTCAAGCGTTTCGTCTGTTTGCACAAAGAGTTCGATCCGGATGACGGCGAGATCACCCGCACTCGCAAATTACGCCGCAAGGTGGTCGAGGAGCGCTATGCCGGGGTGATCGATGCGCTTTATTCCGGCGCGTCGAGTGTCCATGTCAAAGCCGCGGTGACCTATGAAAACGGCGAGCGTGGCACGGTGGATCGCACCCTGAAAGTTGAGGAGGTTTGAGTGGACGCGTTATTACTGGCGGAACTGGCAATCAACGGGGCGTTTACGGGCCTGCTTTATTCGCTGTTCGCGTTCGGTCTCGTCTTGATCTACAAATCCTCATCGGTGCCGAATCTCGCGCAAGGCGCGTTGACGATGCTGGGCGGTTATGTCGTGCTGGAGTTGACCACGCAACTGGGTTTGCCGTTTTGGCTGGCGATCCCGCTGGGCGCGGTGGTGATGTTTTTCTTCGGGCTGGGGGTGGAGCGGGTGGCGCTGCGACGTCTTGCCGGGCAACCGATCATCATGATTCTGATGATGACGCTTGGGCTCGAAATCCTGATCCGCAGTGGCACCATGGCGATCTGGGGCGGCACGACCCGGCCGATGGGGCTGGGCGTGAGTTTCGATCCGCTGTTTGTCGGGCCGCTGCTGCTCAGCCGTCTGCATCTGATCGGTGCGGTGGTTTCGCTGGTGATGTTTGTGCTAGTGATCATCTTCTTCCGCACCCGGCTTGGTGTGCGGCTGCGGGCGATCTCCGATGACTACACCGCTTCCTGGTCGATCGGTATTCCGGTCGAGCGCGGGGTTGGTTTGTCCTGGGGGCTGGCATCGGTTTGTGCGCTTTCCGCCGCGGTTCTGTGGGGCGAAATTCAGGGTGTCGATCAGTCCTTGTCGCTGCTTCTGCTCAAGGGGCTCACGGTTGCGCTTCTGGGCGGGCTCGACAGTATTCTCGGTGCCTTGATCGCCGGTATCCTGCTGGGGATCGTGGAGGCGGTCGGATCGGCCGTCCTCGATCCGATGGTCGGTGGCGGCAGCCGCGACCTGATCGTCGCTGCCGTACTGATCCTGACGGTCATGATCCGTCCACATGGCCTGTTCGGCCGCGAACATATCGAGAGGCTCTGACATGTTTTACCGTCAAGCCGGTGTCCGGCACGTCAACTATGTTTCCGACAGTCGCCTGTTCAAGGTCAGGGCCGATCGTTATCTGATCACCGCCTTGTTTGTCCTGGGGCTGGCGGCGCCCTTTCTGGTTGGTGATCTGTATCTCAGCAGCTATTTATTGCCCTGGTTGATCTGGACGGCTGCAGCGCTCGGGCTGAATCTGCTTTCCGGCTGGGCTGGGCAGCTGCATCTGGGCTACGCCGCGGTGATGGCGGTGGGTGCCTACAGCGCTGTGCATGCTGCAAGGTTCGGCATTCCCTGGGAGATCGCGCTGCTTATCGGCGGGGCCATGGCTGCGGTGATTGGCAGTCTGTTCGCTTTTGCCGCGTTGCGGGTGAAAGGGCTTTATCTGGCGATCACCACGCTTGCCATGCAGTTTGTCATGGACTGGGTGCTGGGCCATGTGCCGGCGATCACCGGCGGCAGCCATGCCTCCCTGCAGGCGCCGACATTCCGTCTGCTGGGCATGCCGATCACTTCGGATGCAGGGCTGTATTATGTGGCTTTCGGCTGGTGCGTACTGGTCACGGTTTTTCTGCTCAATATGCGCCGCACCGGTTTGGGCCGGGCGCTGGTCGCCGTGCGGGAGAAGGATTTTGCCGCGGCGATCCTGGGCGTCAACAGTTTTGCCTACAAACTCATCGCCTTTGCGGCATCCTCTTTTATTGCCGGGGTGACAGGGGCGTTGCTGGTGGCGACTTTTTATTTTCTCGTGACGCCGGAACAGTTTACCGTAAATGTTTCTATCCAGGTACTTGCCATGGTGATCGTCGGCGGCCTGGCGAGCATTATCGGCACCTATATGGGTGTCGCGCTGATCCTGTTGGTGCCGGGCCTGATTAACAATTTTTTCGCTTGGGCCACCTCGGCGCTGAATCTGACGGTCAATGTCGAAACCATGGCGCATTTGCCGACGGCAACCTACGGTGCGCTGATCGTTGGTTTTCTGCTGCTCGAGCCGCTGGGGCTCGGCAAGCTTTACGGTAATCTGCGGGATTATCTGATGGTCTGGCCATTTGAAAAAATGAAGCGTTGAGCGGAGATGGGAATGACTGAAGAAAATGCAGGCCTGACTCTCACGCTCAACAGTATCGAGGTGTTGTACGACAACGTGATCCTGGCGATCAAGGGTGTCTCTCTTGAAGTACCTCAAGGCGGCATGGTGGCGTTGCTCGGTTCCAACGGTGCGGGCAAAAGCACTACGCTCAAAGCCATCAGCGGCCTGCTGGCGCCGGAGCGTGGCAAGGTCAGTCGCGGGGAGATCCGCTTTGGCGGACAGCTGCTGAACGGCCTGCCGCCGCAGGACCGAGTACGGCTCGGAATCTGCCATGTGATCGAAGGGCGGCGCGTGTTCGAGCACCTGACACCGGACGAAAACCTCGAAGCCGCGGCGCCGCTTTCCCTGTCACGTCAGCAAACCGCCCGGGAGATGGATCGTATTTATGACTATTTCCCCCGCCTGGCGCAACGGCGAAAAGCGCAAGCCGGGTACTTGTCCGGAGGAGAGCAGCAGATGCTGGCTATCGGCCGGGCGCTGATGACACAGCCGCGCCTGCTGATGCTGGACGAACCCAGCCTCGGGCTGGCTCCGTTTCTGGTGCATGAGATTTTTGGCATTCTTACCCGGATCAACCGTGAATTCGGTTTATCGGTACTGGTTGTCGAGCAGAATGCTTTGGCCACGCTGGATATCGTCAGCGAGGGTTATCTGATCGAAAACGGGCGCATCGTGATGCATGACACGGCAGACGCGCTGAAGGCGAACTCGGATATTCAGGAATTCTATCTAGGTGGAGGTGAGGGCAAAAACTATCACGATATCAAGCATTACCGAAGGCGCAAACGCTGGCTTTCCTGAGTCCGTGGCGCCCGCATTCAAATAGTGAGGAGGAAAAAATGAAACCTGTCAACTGGTTTAAATCAGCTGCCCTGGTGGCCGCGGTCGGGCTTGCCGGTACCGTCACTTCGGTGCAGGCGGCGGATACGCTGCGTTTTGCGCAGTGTTACGATCTGAGTAAATCCTATACGTTCATCACCCCGCAAGTCTCTCAGGCCGGGCATGACCTGGCGACCCTGATCAACATGAAAGGCGGTATCAGCGGCAAACAGATCGAGATGATCACGCAGGATCACGGCAACGAGCCGCAACGTGGCATAGAATGTTATGAACGCCAGAAGCGTGATGGCGTCTTTATGTTTGAGTTTTTATCCACACCGGTGGTCAATGCGGCAATCAAGCGAATCATGAAGGATGAGAACGTGCTGTTGCAATCCTTTGTGGGCCGTGGTGACGCGATCGACGGTTCGGTGTTCAAATGGAGCTTTCCGGTAGGCCCGAGCTATTGGGGGCAGGCCGCCAACGATATAGCTTATATCAAGGAGCAATTGGGCGGTGATCTGAAAGATGCCAAGATCGCTTTCACTTATCTCGACTACCCCTTCGGTCAGGAACCGATCGGTGTTCTGCAAACCCTGGCCGAGAAGGAAGGCTTTGAACTGAAACTGTTCCCGGTCGCTTTGCCCGGTAATGATCAGGCCTCGACCTGGACCCAGATGCGCCGCTATCAGCCTGATTATATCGTCAGCTGGCTGTTGGCCGGCGGCCATGTTGTCGCCGCGCGCGAAATGAAGCGCAACGGCATACCGCTGGATAAATACATCTCGGTCAACTGGTTCAACGAGGTGGATATCGCTAATCTCGGCGCCGCAGAAGCCAAGGGCATCAAGCGCGGCACCAGTGTGGTTGGTGGTCAGAATGTACCGATCATTCAGGAGATTATCTCCACGCTTTATGAAAACGGTAAAGGCAATGGTCCGCGTGAGAAGGTTAATGACGTATATTACAACACCGGACTTGCGATTTACTCGGTAGCCTTCGAAGCCGCCCGGATTGCGCTGGAAACCTCCGGTGAATTCACACCCGCCAGCATGAAGGCCGCGCTGGAAAGCTTGAAGGACTTTGACGCCAACGGTTTGATGGCGCCTGTGACCGTAACGCCAGAGGACCACGGCGGTGGTGGAAAAACCCGCATCGAAATGTGGGACGGAACCAAGTGGGTTCCTCAAAGCGACTGGATCTCGGCCTATAATGACGTCATCTGGGAAGTCGTGAAAAAGTACTCGGCGGAATTCGCCGCTGAAAACGACTGACATTTCTGTCGTGTGAAAACCAAAAGGGCCGTACATCAAGTGCGGCCCTTTTGCGTTGAGGGGAGCGTGACCTTATTTGACGATGGCGTTTATGTGGGTATTGTCAGCAGAGAAACACCCAGACGGGCGCGCCGGATCAGCCAGGGGCTGGGTCGGTATCGGGGGTCACGGTAGTAGCTGTGTAGTTCGTCGAGGATGTGCAGTACTCGACGAGGACCCAGGGTGTCGCCGAGTGCCAGCGGGCCTTGTGGATAGGCCAGTCCGAGAGTTACGGCGCGGTCTATGTCCTGTGGTGTGGCGATTTGTTGCTGGGCCATGTCGCAGCCGATATTAACAACCATCGCCAGCACGCGTTGTACGACAAAGCCGGGGCTGTCCTGGATCAGGCTGACCGGGAAGCCGGCAGCGGCCAGGGCTGCCCAGGTTGCGTTACGGACTACGGGCGCGGTGACCG
>JAGRHW010000104.1 GCA_020444765.1 Gammaproteobacteria bacterium
CATCAAGGACTGGCGACCCGAGTTCGCGCTCGGCCAATACCGCATGGAAGGCTGCCAGGCCGATCTCGGCCTGCCCGACATGAGCATCGAACAAGCCGCGGCGGCCGGTGTCAAGACCCTGGTTATCGGCGTCGCCAATCGCGGCGGTGTTATTTCCGAGGCCTGGATCGAGATTCTGGAGCAGGCGCTGGATGCCGGTTTCGATCTCGCGGCGGGCTTGCATAACAAACTCGCCGACGTGCCGGCGCTTGCCCGCAAAGCCGCGCAACTGAACCGCAAACTGTTTGACGTGCGTCATCCCAGCCAGACGTTTGCCGTCGGCAGCGGCCAAAAACGCAGCGGCCTGCGCCTGTTGCCGGTCGGCACCGATTGCTCCTGTGGCAAAATGTACACGGCCCTGGCGCTGGAGAAGGAAATGCGCGCCCGCGGCATGAAGGCCGATTTTCGCGCAACCGGCCAGACCGGCATACTGATCACCGGCAGCGGCGTGTCGATCGACGCGGTGGTAGCCGACTTTATTTCCGGCGCGGTGGAATCTCTGGCACCCGACAACGACGCGGACCACTGGGATCTCGTCGAGGGACAGGGTTCGCTGTATCACCCTTCTTTTGCCGGTGTCACCGCCGGCTTGATCCACGGCGCACAAGCCGATGCCCTGGTCTTGTGCCATGAACCGACCCGCACCCATATGCGCGGCCTTCCCGACTACCCGATACCGGACATGGGCGATGTCATGGAGCTGGCGCTGCGCATGGCGCAGTTAACCAATCCGGCGGTGAAGTTCGTCGGCATCTCGGTCAATACTGCCAAGCTCGACGATGCGGCGGCCAAGGCGTTTCTGCAGGAAACCGAAGCGCGCTTCAAACTGCCG
Organism: Gammaproteobacteria bacterium; assembly: GCA_020444765.1. Next base: position 872 of record JAGRHW010000104.1, read on the forward strand.
GCCATCGATCCGGTTCGCAACGGCGTCGGACGCATCATCGATGGTCTCGTTTCATGACATCGCTGGTCGTCAATGCCGAAAGCTGGCCGATCCGTGGCAGCTTCAGGATTTCCCGTGGCAGTAAAACCAGCGCCGATGTGGTGACCGTTATTCTCGAGCAATCCGGCCGGCTCGGTCGTGGCGAATGCGTGCCCTATGCCCGCTACGGCGAATCCATCGCCAGCGTGACCGGCGCCATCGAGGCGCTGCGTTCAGACATCGAAGCCGGCATGTCCCGAATGGATCTGCAGCAGGCGATGCCGGCAGGCGCCGCCCGCAACGCGGTGGATTGCGCGTTCTGGGACCTGGAAGCCAAACTGACCGGCAAGCGGGCCTGGCAACTGGCGGGATTCGACGAATTGAAACCCCTGACCACCGCCTACACCCTGTCGCTCGATAGCCCCGAGGCGATGCGACAGAACGCCGAACAAAACGCGCATATGCCGCTGCTCAAACTGAAGCTCGCCGGCCCCGACGATCTGGCCCGGGTAGCCGCCGTTCGCGAAGGCTCACCCGACGCGCGAATCATCGTCGATGCCAATGAAGGCTGGCGCAAAGAACTCTATCTGGAACTCGCCCCCGAACTGCAGCGGCTCGGGGTGGAAATGATTGAACAACCCCTGCCCGCCGGCGACGATGACGAACTCGCCACGCTCCGGCGCAGTGTGACGGTTTGCGCTGACGAATCCTGTCACGACAGCGGCACGCTGGCCGGGCTGATCGGCAAATACGATATGCTCAACATCAAGCTGGATAAAACCGGCGGCCTGACCGAGGCACTCAAACTGGCCAAGGCCGCCCGCCGGGCCGGCATGCAGATCATGACCGGCTGCATGGTCGCCACCTCGCTTTCGATGGCGCCGGCGATGATCGTCGCGCAACTGGCCGAGGTCGTCGACCTCGACGGCCCGCTGCTGCTCGACAAGGATCGCGCCGACGGTCTGGCCATCGACAATGGCCGCATGAGTCCGCCGGCGCGTAAACTCTGGGGATAACACAATGAACAGAACTGTCTATGTCAACGGCGAATTCCTGCCGGAATCCGACGCTAAAATTTCCATCTTCGACCGCGGTTTTATCTTTTCCGACGGCGTTTACGAGGTTTCCTCGGTACTCGGCGGCAAGCTGATCGAGAATGCCGGCCATCTCGCGCGACTGCGCCGCTCGCTGAACGAACTGGATATGCCCTCGCCCGCCTCCGATGAAGAAATCGAAGCCATTCAGAACAAACTCATCGAACTCAACGCTATCGATCAGGGGCTGGTTTATCTGCAGGTGACGCGCGGCGCCGCCGATCGCGAGTTCACCTGGTCAGACGATATGAAGCCAAGCCTGGTGATGTTCACCCAGGCCAAGGAACTGATCAACAGCCCGACCGCTGAAAAAGGCATTTCAGTTATTACAACTCCGGATATACGCTGGCAAAGACGGGATATTAAAACGATCGGTCTGCTCGCGCCCTGCATGGCCAAAATGCTGGCAAAATCGGCGGGCGCCGACGATGCCTGGCAGGTCGACGAAGATGGTTTTATCACCGAAGGCAGCTCGAACAATGCCTATATCGTCGATGCCGACGGGGTCATCGTCACCCGCCAGCTCAGTCAGAAGATTCTTCACGGCATTACCCGCAAGGCCATACTCAAGCTGGCCGAGGAATCCACGATCCGCGTCGAGGAAAGACCGTTCAGCGTCGACGAAGCACTGAACGCAAGCGAGGCGTTCATCAGTTCGGCATCGACCTTTGTCTGGCCGGTGATCAGTATCGACGGGCAGGCAATCGGCACCGGCCAGCCCGGCCCGGTCGCCAGGCGCTTGCGCGAAATCTATATAAAAACCGCGCTGGAATCGACGCGCTGAGACACCAACGCAATAAGGTCGCACATCTAGCAGGCTGTTGAAATTCGCTGAGATGAGGCAGAGACAAGGCGAAATCAGGTGAGAAAGCGCAGTTTACATGCAGTAAATGAGCATTTTGAACCTGATTTTAACGCGGTATCTGGCCAGACCAGTAGAATTTCAACAGCCTGCTAGGCGGCCTCGTTGCGACCCGGACGCGTGCGGTTTTTCAGCCATTCGACCAGGACACTTTCAGTGACCTTGAACAGAATGAACACGAACATCGATACCGTGCCGGTAAAGACCAGTTCGAGTAACTGCAGGCCCGCTCCTTCACGCAAGGCCATCAGGCCGTGGCGGCTGATAAACTCCCAGTTCTGCGACAGAACATAAAAAATATTCACCGTCAGCGTGCCGACGGTCAGACCGGAAACCACCATCAGCATAAACGTCAGCAAGGGGTGTTTGTACAGAAACTCGGAAAACCTCATGGTCACTCACCTCTGAAAATAAATCGGCGCCATCAATGGCAGCCGTTCAAACATGCTCTGCCCAGCCAACCGGCTTGCCGTCATCGGCAATTCCGGTTTGTAACAGTTCGATAAACCGGGTCTGGTAGCGGCGCAGATATTTATCCGATTTATAGGCTACGCGTGTCGTCTCCCAGGGAAACAGGCCGCTCAGATCACGGCGACCGAGATCGCCGTCGGTCTTTTCCGACCAGGCCAGACTTGCAATAATTCCAACGCCAAGCCCCTCGCGCACATAGGTCTTGATCACATCGGTGTCGGCCGCGCTCAACACCACATTGGGTTTCAGACCAAGGCGGGCGAAACTGGTTCGGAATTGTCCCGCACCGGTAAAGCCGAAGACATAGCTGATCAGCGGAAATTCACACAGCTTGCGCAGCGACAAGGGCCGCATGGTCAGGGCCGGATGTCCCCGTGGCGCGATCAGGCTGCGATTCCAGCGATAACAGTTGACGGTAATCAGATCGGGATGCTTGCCGAGCGCCTCCGTGCAAATGGAAAAATCCACCGTATCACTGACCGCCATCTCGACGAGTTGATCCGGCGTGCCCTGATGAATCTGCAGACTGATATCAGGGTAGATGGCACGGAATTGCCGGATCACCGCCGGCAGCACATAACAGGCCTGGGTATGGGTCGTGCCGATACGCAGTACGCCGCTGGCTTCATCGACATGCTCCTGCCCGACGGCCAGGATATTATCGCAATCGGCCAGTGTTTTACGCGCGTAAAACAGAACCTTGCGGCCCGCTTCGGTCAAACCGTTGAGCCGTTTGCCCTGGCGCACGAACAACGTCGTGCCGAGTTCTTCCTCGAGTCGTGTCAGATGCTGGGAAACCGCCGACTGCACCAGATGCAGGCGGCGCGCCGTTACTGTCACGTTAAACCCGCACTCTTCCAGCGCAACCAGCGAGCGTAATTGCCTCAATTCCATATCAAATATTTTAATTAATTAGCATTTTTAATCATTTTACTAGATATAGCACAAAATCCATACTGACCATCATCGATTACACCGTTTTGATGAGGATGCGAACATGCAGGCCACCGGGGAGCAACACGTCTCCAACGAACAGCTTCAGTCACTCAGCGGCCCCGAGCTTGGCCGCTTGTTGCAGGCCATTGAAGGACTGAGCACCGAACAACTCAACTGGGCTAGCGGATATCTGGCCGGAATCAGCGCCGGCGGGCACCCGGCCCGGCCTGTATCGACAGCACGGCAATCAGCGCAGGTGACGATACTCTACGCCTCGCAGACCGGCAATGCCCGATCGGTCGCGCAGCGCCTGGCCGATGCGGCGGCGGCCAGCGGGATAGAAAGCCGCTTGCTGTCCGCGCATGAGTTCAAGGCCAGGCGCATCGCCGACGAACGTCTACTGATTCTGGTGGTCAGCACACAGGGCGAAGGCGAAGTGCCGGAAAATGCCGAATCCCTGTATAACTATCTGACCGGCCGCAAGCCACCTGACCTTTCAAAACTGGAGTTCGCCGTATTCGGCCTCGGCGATTCCAGCTATACGCATTTTTGCAAAGCGGGTGTGGATTTCGACCAGGCGCTGGAAAAGCTCGGCGGCCGACGTATTCTCGAACGGCTGGATGCCGACGTCGATTTCGACAGCGACTTCTCAGTCTGGCTGCCAAACGCACTGCAAGTACTGGAAAACCGGCAACCCGCCAGGCAGGCGGTTGTATTACCGCTGACACCGAGACAGTCCGTCACACAATACAACCGTGATAAGCCGTATCCGGCCAGTCTGATAGAAAACCGCCGGCTGACCACCGACCAGGCACTGACAGATGTCCACCATCTGGTGCTGGAAATCGATCCCGCCGCGATCAGCTATCAGGCCGGCGATTCGCTGGGCGTCTGGTTCCGCAACGATCCGGCGCAGGTTGATGAGATACTCGGCTTGCTGGCGCTTGACGGCAACACGCACGTACGACTCGGCGACAAATCACTGAGCCTGTCCGAGGCGCTGCTGGAAAAACGGGAACTCAGCCTGCTTCACCCCAAGGTGGTCAGCGGCTGGGCCAGGCATACCGATTCCGGCAGCCTAGACAAACAACTCGCCGACAAGAATGAACTGCGCCGTTTCGCCGCCGAACGCCGGTTTATCGACCTGATCGAGGCCTTTCCCGGACGCATCGAAGCACAGCAACTGGTGGATCTGCTGGGCCCGCTGCAACCGCGCCTTTATTCCATCGCTTCCTCGCCAGCCGAGTATGCGGACGAAATTCATCTGACCGTATCGGCCTTGCAATACGAGGCTCATGGGCGACGGCACCGGGGAGCGGCGTCCGCTTATCTGAGCGAGCGGCTCAAGCCGGATGACAACCTCGATGTATACGTGGTCGATAACGACTCCTTCCGCTTACCCGACGACCCGTCCACGCCGGTCATCATGATCGGCGCCGGCACCGGGATCGCGCCATTCCGGAGTTTTCTGCAACAACGCGCGAGCCAGGAAAATCCCGGGCGCAACTGGCTGATCTTCGGCAACCGCCATTTTCATGATGACTTCCTCTACCAGACCGACTGGATCGAACACCGCAGGAGCGGCGTTCTGGAAAAAGTTTCGGTGGCTTTTTCCCGGGATTCCGAACAACGCAACTATGTACAGGACCGCCTGTTCGATGAGGGCCCGGCGGTGCTCGAATGGCTGGCGCAAGGCGCGCATATTTACGTCTGCGGCGCTATCGACATGGAAAAAGGCGTGGCTGAGTCGTTGCAACGGATCGCGATTGAATACGCCGGCAAAACCCGGCTCGAAGCCGAAGAATTTTACCAGAACCTGCGCCATCAAAAGCGCTACCTGCGGGATGTTTACTGATGGATTTGAAAACCAACCCAAATGAACTGATCAAGGCAAACAGCAATTTCCTGCGCGGCACACTCAGGGAAAGCCTGGCCGACGAACTGACCGGCGCACTCAAGGCAGACGATGCCCAGATCAGCAAGTTTCACGGTTTTTACGAACAGGATGACCGTGATTTGCGTCAGCAGCGTAATGCCCGGCTGCTGGAGCCCTATTACAGTTTTATGCTGCGGGCGCGGCTGCCGGGCGGCGTCTGCACCAGTGCGCAATGGCTCGCCATCGATTCGATCGGCCGGCGGCTCGGCAACGGCTCCGTGCGGCTGACAACCCGTCAGACATTTCAGTTTCACGGTATCCTGAAAAAAAGCCTGAAACCTCTGATTCGTGAAATCAACCGGGCGATGATCGATTCCATAGGCGGCTGCGGGGATGTCAATCGCAATGTTTTATGCAACCCCAACCCCGTTCAGTCGTCACTGCACGCCGAGGTTTATGCCTGGGCGAAAAAAATCAGCGAGGCGCTGTTGCCGCAAACCCGCGCCTATCATGAAATCTGGCTGGATGAAAAACCGCTGATACAGAACGAGTCCGAACCCTTGTATGGTGATACCTATCTGCCGCGAAAATTCAAGACCGCGGTTGCAGTACCGCCGCACAACGACGTCGATGTCTACACCAATGATCTCGGTTTTATTGCCATCGAAGACCGGGGCAAACTGCTCGGCTTCAATGTCTGCGCCGGTGGCGGCATGGGCACCACACACGGCGACAGCAGCACATTTCCGCGACTGGCCGACGAACTCGGCTTTATTGCACCGGCCGACACGCTTGCCGTCGCCAGAGCGGTGGTGGCAACGCAACGGGATTTTGGCAACCGCGTCAGCCGCCGTCACGCCCGGCTCAAATACACGATCGAAACCATGGGCCTTGCGGCTTTTCGCCGTGAAGTCGAGGAACGTGCCGGCATCGTGTTTCAAGCAGCACGGCCGGTCCGTTTCAGCGATCAGGGCGATCGCTACGGCTGGCAACACGGCGTCGACGGAAAATTCCATCTGACTTTGTATATCGAGAACGGACGCGTTACCGACACCCCGGACGCAGCGGTTATGACAGGCTTGCGGAAAATCGCCGAAATCCATGACGGAGATTTTCGCATCACCGCCAACCAGAATCTCATTATCGCCAATGTGTCTGCCGAAAAGAAACCGCTGATCAACGATCTGGCCGGCGCATTCGGTTTGCTGGCCGAGGCCAAAAGCCAAACCCGTTTGAACAGTATCGCCTGCGTGGCCCTGCCCTCCTGCCCACAGGCCATGGCCGAAGCCGAGCGTTATTTCCCGGCTTTTCTGGACAAAATCGAACAGCTTGAAGCACGTCACGGCGTTGCCGGACAAGGCGTGGTCATCCGCATGACCGGCTGCCCGAACGGCTGCGCGCGTCCTTTTGCCGCCGAGATCGGTCTGGTCGGTAAGGCCCCCGGCCGTTACAACCTGATGCTCGGCGGCGACGGCACCGGCCAGCGCCTGAACAGATTGTTTCGCGAAAACCTTGACGAAACGGACATACTGGCCGAACTCGATGAACTTTACCGCCGCTATGCGGCCGAACGAAACAAGGGTGAAAGACTGGGGGACTTCGCCGTGCGAAGCGGGCTGGTACGCGCAGTCGACAATCCGGCGGAGGATTATCATGGCCGATGAAACCCTGCCGGAGAATTTTACAGGCCGGTCCCTGCAGGAACTGAACGACTCGCTGGAATCGATGCAGCCCCTCGAGCGTATCGAATGGGCGCTCGCACACCTGCCTTCGCAACAGGCGATGAGTTCCAGTTTCGGTATTCAGAGCGCGGTCCTGCTGCATATGATGACGCGCGTCAAACCGGACATGCCGGTCCTGCTGGTCGATACAGGCTATCTGTTTCCGGAGACCTACCGGTTTATCGAGGAACTGCGCGAACGGTTGTCCCTCAACCTGCACGTCTATTGCCCGCGGCTGACCAGAGCCTGGCAGGAAGCACGCTTCGGCATGCTTTGGCAAAAAGGCCTGGAAGGTCTGGAACAATACAACCGCCTCAACAAGGTCGAGCCCATGCAACAGGCTCTTGAGGAACTGCACATCGGCACCTGGTACGCCGGTTTGCGGCGGGAGCAATCGTCCACCAGGTCCGGGCTTGGCGTTTTACAGCGGCAGGCCGGCCGCTTCAAGGTGCTGCCGATTATCGACTGGACGAATCGCGACGTGCATTTTTATCTTAAACGCCACGAGCTGCCTTACCATCCGCTCTGGTACAAAGGCTATCAATCGGTCGGCGATACCCATACCAGTCAGCCCATGGTGCCGGGCATGCTGGTCGAAGAATCGCGTTTTATGGGGCTGAAGCGCGAATGCGGTTTGCATGAATGAGCGGATAAACCGACAGACGGAGTAAACACCATGTTTGACTACATTCAGCACTTTATACCGAATACTCATGATATCAACCGGAATCCCGGCATCGTCTGGCTGTGCGGCGAAGACAAATGCCGGCTCGCTGTTATTGCCGTGACGCTGGAACATATCCTGCGACGGCAAGGCTACGCAACCAGCCTGATCGACGAGGATCAGATCGACAGCGGACTTTGCAGCGACCTGATCGCCAGGGCGAACGCGCGGCCCGAGTATTTCCGCCGCGTGGCGGAAGCCGCAAAACTGCTCGATCACGCGGGACTGCTGACCCTGGTTCTGGTCGATTCAGCCGATCCGGTTTCCGATCGAATCATACGCGGGATATTGGGCGATCTGCGCTTTTCGCAGGTTTATATTCAAACCGGCGACAAACAGAGCGGCGAAAACAATCCGCCCTGTGAGCAGGTGGATGATGTCGCAACGCAGGCGTTTATCGCCCCGGAAAATCCTGAGCTGGTTATCGATCACCAGGGAAAACGCAGCGAAGACGTGATCAATCGCCTGCTCGCTCACCTGGCTGCCAACGGCTCCCTGAGTCACGGCTATAGCCCGCTGGCCAGTGCCAGTGCCGTTGCAATCGATCATCAGAGCGACCAGGGAATTCCAATTGCGGTGGCGGCCGGATAGAGTCGCCTGATCAAGGCGGTGGAGACTCCCAACCACGAACCCGGATACCTGCATGCGGTCCGGAGCTGAGCGGCTTCGGCCGCCCTCGGCAATCGGGGTCGCAACACACGAACCGCGCGCGGACAAAGCGCTCATCGCATGTTCGTGCGGCTGCTCTACGCGTCGGAAAATCTGATTAAACCCTTCTTTCATCCAATTCATCTTCAATTAATCAATAAATTACATCAATTTTTTCCATTGACTTATCAAACATGAAAAAACGGTAAAGCTACGCGACTTTTCGCCTGGAGATCTTGCTAGACTCAGTCTAAATCGGTATTTCTAATAGGCAGGTAAATTATTTCGTCAACCGGCAGTTTAACCGGAACACGCGGGCTATTTCTGTTCGCGGGAGGTCGTATGTCCATCCAAAGCCGCTTACACGCCACATCACCCAAGCATCCCGGTGATACGCCACCGCCGGGCGTTCTGCAGTCGCTGGCCGACAGCGCCGGCATCCGCTTCAACGGCGCAGCCCCCTGGGACATTCGCGTGAATGACCCGCAGATGTACGCACGGATTCTGTACAGCGGCTCGCTCGGGCTTGGCGAATCCTATGTCGACGGTCAATGGGATTGCGACGCCATCGACGAGTTGTTTCATCGCATCCTGAGCGCTGATCTCGACGAACAGCTGACCGGTATGGCGCGCATCAAACTGCTGGGCGAATCGCTCAAGGCCCGTCTGTTCAATCTGCAGTCCCAGGCGCGCGCCTTTCAGGTCGGAGAACAGCATTACGATATCGGCAACGATATTTACGAAGCCATGCTCGACACCAGCATGAGTTATTCCTGCGCTTATTGGGAATGCGCCGTTAATCTGGCCGACGCACAGCACGACAAACTCGATATGATCTGCCGCAAACTGCAACTCAAGCCCGGCGAAAAACTGCTGGAAATCGGCTGCGGCTGGGGTGGACTGGCGCGCTTCGCCGCCTTGCATTATGGCGTCGAAGTAACCGGAATTACCGTTTCGCGCGAGCAAAAGCATCTGGCGGAAAAACGCTGCCAAGGCCTGCCGGTCGAGATCAAACTGATCGACTACCGCGATCTGCACGGTCACTTCGATAAAATCGTCTCGGTCGGTATGTTCGAACACGTCGGCCCGAAAAACTACGCCACCTATTTCGACACCGTCAACCGTTTGCTGAGCGCCGACGGCCTGTTTCTGCTGCATACCATCGGCATCGATAAAACCTCGCCGGCCGCCGACCCCTGGATACACAAATATATTTTCCGCAACGGCAAGCTGCCCTCGGCGGAAGAAATCTCCACCGCCCTGAACAGCCGTTTTCTGATCGAGGACTGGCACAACTTCGGCCAGGATTACGACCGCACCCTGATGGCCTGGTGGAAAAA
>JAGRHW010000105.1 GCA_020444765.1 Gammaproteobacteria bacterium
GATACCGGCATTCCTGGCTCGCCAGACTGATTTTGTTGTTGAAGTAGCTAGAGCTGGCAAGCCTGTTAACATCAAGAAGCCCCAGTTTATGAGTCCAACGCAAATAAAGCATGTCGTTAACAAATGTCGGGAGGCTGGCAATGATAACGTGATGCTCTGTGAACGGGGCACTTGCTTTGGCTACGATAATCTTGTTGTAGATATGCTGGGTTTCCGTCAAATGAAGGAGGTCTCAAACAATGCCCCCATTATCTTTGACGTGACACATAGCCTTCAGAATCGGGATCCTCTGGGTGACGCCTCTGGGGGGCGCCGCGGGCAGGTCTTAGAACTAGCGCGTGCTGGGATGGCGGTTGGACTTGCAGGTCTGTTCTTGGAGGCGCATGAGGACCCTGACCGTGCTCGTTGTGATGGGCCAAGTGCTCTGCCGCTTGATAAGCTCGAGCCGTTCTTAGTGCAGGTAAAGGCTGTTGATGATTTAGTCAAGAGTTTTGAACCGTTGGAGATTCGCTAGTGTCTGGGCGACAGAATAGTCAGATTAAACTCATGCTCTGGGATGTCGACGGTGTCTTAACCAACGGAGATATCCACATATCTGCGGAAGGGGAGTGTTTTAAGACATTTAACGTTAAAGACGGGGTAGCTGTTGCACTCTTAAGAATCCACGGTGTGAAAACAGGCGTATTGTCAGGTAAATCAAGTCCTGCGCTGACTACACGATGCAAGCAGTTAGGCCTCGATGTGATCAAAACTGGCATTCACAACAAAATTTCGGCGTTAAGCGAAATTTGTAAAGAGCTGAGTTTAACACCAGAGCAGGTAGCCTACGTTGGCGATGACATAATTGATTTGCAGGTGATTAAAAGAGTTGGATTGTCATTTGCTCCAGTCGACGCTCACCCGCTGGTTTTGGACTCCGTCGATCACGTGACTATCTGCAAAGGAGGTAGCGGGGTGGCGCGTGAAGCTGCTGAGACGCTTCTCTCCACCTTCGGTTTCACGACAGAGTCCATGTACCAACCTCTTGTAGATGAATGGGACTCCACTCCCGTAGTACAATAGAGGTTCTTCGGCTTTTTTTGGGATGGTAATTGTTGACCTCCTCCCGGAAAACTGGACCACGGTAAAGTAGAAAATTCGGCCATTTAAGATACCCTGAGCAGGGGGAGGAATGGCCTATGAAGAAGACAAAGTACACCGAAGAACAGATTGTTTTTGCGCTGCGTCAAGCGGAAACGGGGACTCGTGTTGAAGAGATCTGCCGTAAATTCGGGATTTCACAGGCGACATTTTACAATTGGAAAAAGAAGTTCGGTGGTAGAGGTGTATCGGAATTGCGTCGCCCTAACTGCCGCCGCCCTTTCCAAAAAATTTCCAAATCTACCGAAGGCCGATAATCCTTAGCATATAAAAAATTCAACCGGTCAACAGTGGGTTTATCGATTGAATAAGCTTCACCTTTTCGAGTCTTGGACTTCCAACCGTCCAGGCGGTCAAGGGGTGTGAGAACGCCTTTTTTCAAAGCAGGGAGGTCATACGGCTGATGATCGGTATAGGCGTAGTCGACCCAGCTTTTTTTACCAAAAAATACCGCAGAAAGGTTGCTTATAAAGCCTTTTTTATTTTTTACGACCAGCAGCTGAAGCGGTAAAGTCAAAAGCAGGAACAGCGAAAGCGCAAGGTCCATAAGGCGCTTGTTTCGTCTGGCGTCTTTTTCGGCAATGCGGAATTTGATATCGATGGTGTACAACTCTCCCGCCTTGTTCTTATTGGAGCTGCCAATAACGCTGATACTCTCATCCGGAATTATTTTGTATTCGATGCCAGTACCTAGGCGCGACATCCAGCGCAAGATATCCTGTACGGAGACATCCTTACCGCAGAAGATGATTTCATCGATGTTGTAGATATGCGAGATTTCCTGAAGCTGCAGAAGACTGCTGAGGAAGTTTTTGCTGTTGCTTTCAGTGGGGGCGACGGTACCGATAAAATTGGTTTGCAATTGCATTTGATGGAGCAGATATTGCACCCGCTGACTTTCTTCCAGCGAGCCGACAATAACCAGGTTTTTCGGTGCGGGCTGACCGATATCCAGACTACCGGTTTTGGCAAAATTCAGGAGTATGCGCACACCCAGTGTAGCCAGCAGGCTCCAGGCCGCGCCAAGCATGATCAGCACGCGGGAACTGCGATATTCCGGGTTGAGCAGTCCGTAGATGGCTGTCAGAACGATTGTCCCGAGCAACAAGCCTCGCACTACATTGCCCAGGCGTATTTTGGCGTCGTAGCCACCGCTCAGGTAGATGGCGCTGACCCAAATACCGGTATACAGCGGAAAGTTCAAGTAGAGATTACTGCGACTGAAGTAATCGGCTTGCTGGAAATTATAGTTAGCCCAGAAGTCCATTAAAAAAAACAGACCGCCATAGATCACCACTGCATCAAAGATCGGCAGCGTCGCCGTTTTTACAAAGTTACCGAGTAGTGTGGTGAAGGCTTTGAGGTAGATAGCAATCTGCAGCATCAGGACAAACGCTTTTTGCTGATTGCCGGCAAAGTGCTTCCGGGCAAAGATGATCATCGCGTTGTAGAAGGATTTAACGTAGTTGAGACTGCCTTTTTTGGTGCTTTCCCCCTTGTAGTGGAGGATAGTCGTTTCCGGGAAGTAGACGTTTTTATAACCCGCCTGCGTCAGCCGGTAGGAAAGGTCGATATCTTCTCCGTACATAAAAAAGTCTTCATCGAGCAGGCCCGCTTTGTCGAGGGCGGACCGGCGCAGCCACATAAACGCCCCGGCCAGGATATCCACTTCGTTGGTTTCAAATTCGTCGAGGTAACCCAGGCTGTAGTGGTTGAACAATCGGGATTTCGGAAAGAGTCTGGATAAACCCACTGCTTTGGTGAAGGCGACAAAAGGCGAGGGGAAGCCCCGTTTGGATTCAGGCAGAAATCTGCCGGACCCGTCGATCATCCGCACGCCCAAACCACCGGTTTCGGGGTGCTCATCCATAAACCTGATGCATTTCGTAAGCGTGTCTTCCTCGATCACGGTGTCGGGATTGAGCAGCAGGACGTATTCGCCGGTGGATTGCCGAATGGCCTGATTGTTGGCAACCGAAAATCCGGGATTATCGTCATTGACGATCAGGGTGACATCCGGAAACTTCTCGCGCACCATGGCGACGGAATCGTCGACCGAGTTGTTATCGACAACAAAGATTTCCACCTCGAGACCGCGGGCAGCCTTGCGTACCGACTGCAGGGCCTGCTCCAGAAAATAGCGGACATTGTAATTGACGATGATGATGCTGAGTTTCATTCGCAGTGGCTCTTGTTGGTCGAGCTTTAACGTGTGATTGAAATAAGTAATTGTCCAGGCAGAGAATTTCACAACTGCTGGTAAGATACCAGAGGCATTCTACCACCAGTTGTGATTTATACTGTAATGACCTCTCGGCCATCTTTTTGTCAAAATATTGACTTGCTCATTTTAACAAAGAAGGTTGTAATGCCGACTGGCTGAGCAGCCTAAGGCGTGCGGGTGAAGTCTATCCTCTAAAAATTTTATGACATCAGTTAAACGTAAAAATAAACGCCAAACGAGGGGATGCTTTATACTTACGCCGTTTCTAAAGGGAGTTAGTTTTTAAGTGTGCGGACTGACTGGACTGATCGACCTTTCGAAGGCGACATCGGCAGATCAATTAACGGCATCCGTCCGGCGGATGAATAATACGATCACACACCGTGGCCCGGATTCTGAAGGCATCTGGGTCGACGAAGTTCGAGGCGTGGCACTCGGACACAGACGACTCTCCATCATCGATCTCTCGCCCTCCGGACAGCAACCCATGCTCTCCGCCAACGATCGCTATGTGATTGCCTACAACGGCGAAATTTATAATTTTAAACAAATAAGGGCCGAGCTGGAGAAATCCGGTGAAATCAATTGGCGGGGCAGCTCCGATACCGAGGTGTTACTGGCAGCGATTGTCCGGTTTGGAGTGCATCAGGCAGTACAGAAATGTGAAGGGATGTTCGCCTTTGCGCTTTATGATCGCGCCGAGCACCAGCTTTACCTTGCCCGGGACCGGATCGGAGAAAAACCTCTGTTTTATGGTGTCTTCGGGAAGAAGCTCGTCTTCGGCTCATCGCTGGCGGGGTTCGAGGCGCTGGGCTCTTTGCCTTTGACTATAGACAAAAACGCATTAACTCTCATGATGCGTCACAATCACATTCCGGCGCCTTACAGCATCTACCAACATGTTTCCAAACTGAAGCCGGGCACGATCGCCCGCTTTGAGCTCAATAGTAAGCAATCTTGGCTGTCTCCACAGCTTACCGCCTATTGGCGATTAGCAGATCAGATTCCGGCAGGCAGTGACCGGCTTGTCAACGAAGAGCAGGCAATACGAGACTTGGAAACACTGCTTAACGGCGTTGTCAGCGACGCCATGGTATCGGATGTGCCGATTGGCGCGTTTTTGTCTGGCGGCGTCGATTCATCATTGATAACGGCGTTGATGCAGGCAAACTCTTCTAGCAGGATTAATACCTTCTCCATCGGCTTCAAGGAAGACGCGTTCAGCGAGGCGGCGTATGCCAGGCAGGTAGCGGAGCATCTCGGAACCCACCATACCGAGCTCTACCTCAGTGGGCAGGATGCGCTCGATGTTATTCCGAACCTGGCTGCGATTTATGATGAGCCCTTTAGCGATTCCTCACAGATTCCAACTTATCTGGTATCGAAAATGGCCAGGGAGCATGTGACGGTTGCTTTATCGGGCGATGGTGGAGACGAATTGTTTTGCGGGTACAATCGCTATCTCTTCGGCGATAACATAAGAAAAAAATTAGCGTTTTTGCCCTTGCCGGCGCGAAGGTGGCTGGCAAAGGGGCTCCGAACGCCGACCATTGATCAATGGAACGGACTTTATCAGGGCTCCGCAAAAATACTTGGTCGGAAGCCAGGACTGAAAAATCTCGGCGACAAAATATATAAGGCATCCGACGTTATAGCGTCGAAGTCTGAACGTGAATTGTACCGACGCCTTGTCTCGCACTGGAAATTCCCTGGCCTCTTGATACCAGGCGCAAGCGAATATAAGACCGAACTGGATGGTGATGTCGGAAAGGGGCTTGGCTTTATCGAGTCTATGATGGCTCTCGATACGGTCAGCTACCTGCCGGATGATATTCTGGTGAAGGTGGACAGAGCTGCAATGTATAACAGCCTGGAAACCCGTGTTCCGTTTCTTAATCATAGAGTGGTCGAGTTTGCCTGGAGCCTGCCACTGGCCTTCAAACTCAAGGGTGCAAACGGAAAATACCCACTCAAACAAATCCTGTACAAGCATGTTCCCAAAAAGCTGATTGATCGACCAAAAATGGGCTTTGGCGTGCCGCTGGGGCAATGGCTACGACACGATCTTCGTGATTGGGCGGAAGATCTTCTCGCTCCCGATCGGCTACAAGAACAACATATATTCGATGTGGCAATGGTCCGCAATTGTTGGGCTGATCATCTCTCCGGGAGAACCAACCACCAGTATTATCTGTGGGATATCCTGATATTTCAGGCCTGGCTGAAGGAACGTCAGCCTGGCTATTTCAGCCAATCAGACAGATCCCTGTGTGCCAGTGTTTGAAGTCTAAGAATATCGGATCGGTAGTGATTGACGATATCCAATCGCACCGCCTCCGGTAATTCGGCACGTTTAGTTTCAACGGAGTTCAGTGCTGACAAACGGGACAGAATACCGAGTTTTCTGATACCCAAAAGCGTTTTGATTTTCGATGCCAGCTTAAGCATGAATTGAGGGGGTTCTTTTATAAATCTTCCTAAAACTCGGTTTTTAATAGTTCGGTTTTTATTTATTTTTTCAAATTTACCGAGTGGAACCTGTTCGATGCCGAGAAATGATAACGTGTCCGAAAAAACACTTTCAGTATTGGCTTTGAAGTCATCATAAAAGATGATAAAGACCTGGCTTTTAGGAAAAAACTTTAGAACGTTTTCAATTTGCGCGCTGTAATTGGCGATTTTATTATAGTCAAGAAGCCGGGGTTCTTTGCAGAGTTTTGGATAGGACGCTCTTTTCTTATTGTTTAAAGACGATTGCCAGGCTTGCGTAAAATCCAGTATGTCGTCGTTAAACGTAATGACCGCCTGGTTATGCATTGAATAGACCATTTCGTCAGGTCGTCGGAGCATAATGATTATTTTCGAAGCAGGATCGAATGCGTGTATTTTTTCTATGGCTTTTTCACTAAACAGATACCAGACGGAGGCTTCCATTATTATTTTATGTTGATCACCAGCCTCTTTAAACAGTTCCAGATATTTGTCCAAATCATTATATTTGGACTTTTTCGGCATATCCTCGTAAACAAAGTGATGCGGTTCCTTTGGCGACGAGACGAAAACCTGTGGATGAGCTCGTAAATATTCCGAGAGTGCGGTGGTTCCGCATTTTGGCGCACCGACAATAAACGTATTCGGTTTTTTTATACTGCTTTGCGATGATTTATACTGCTTCATTTTTAGCTTTTCAAATAAAGATTGGCGTAACTCTCCCGGCAGCCAATCGAGTTTAAGTACATACTATATGGTTTTTTATTTGATGGCTATCCAGAAATATTTTGTTTGGCACTATGTTACACGATTTATATAAAGGCTCTCTGCAGGTACTGACTCTCAGAGTCAGCTGGGCCATTATCGGATTTATCGGTCAAGTCATCATAGCGCGAGCTGTGTCTATCGAGACATACGGGCAATATTCGTTGATTCTTACTTGGCTTGCAGTGTTATGCCTGGCCGGGCGTTTGGGTTTTGACGAGTCGTCAGTAAAGTTCGTCGCCCGATACAACGAAAAAGACCAGGCGACACGCCTGCATGCGTTTATTCATTTTGCGCTTATGTATGTAACGATCACCAGTGTTGTATTGGGCATGATCACCGGACTGGTCATTCTGAAACTCGAAAACAATAATCCGCCACTGATGGAAGCCTGGTTGATTGGCTTATTATGCTTCCCATTTCTGTGCCTTAATTCGGTACGTCAGGGAATATTACGCGGTATGCGACAATTCGCACGCTCCCAGTTGGGTGATACGACTATCAGGCCTCTTGCCGTTATCATCCTCATACTGTTCATGCAGTTTGGCCTTGGTATGTCTATAGACCTGCCAATCCTGATGTGGATAAGCACATCGGCCATAGTTCTGGCATTTTTCCTGGGCATTTACTGGTTAAACACATCATTGCCGGATCGTCCAACACGTACAAGCACTAAGGCGGAACGCACAGACTGGCTTAAAACCTCGGCATGGATGGCCCTTTTGTCCTCATCTATTCTTGTTCTCAATCGTACCGATATCCTGATGCTGGGCGCTATGCGGGATGCAATGGAAGTGGGTTTGTATACAGCCGCAGTACGTATCGCAACGCTATTTACCTTTGGATTATCCGCCGTCAATACCGCTGTTGCACCACTTTTGTCCCGCGCACATGGTCGTGGAGACCTGGAAGGGCTTTCTCAGCTTATGCGTAAAGGTACCTTGATCTCGGTAAGTGTCGGACTCCTCCTGCTATTGGCAACTCTCCTGCTGGGCGACTACATACTGATTTTGTTCGGGAGCGAATACCTGCAAGCCAAAACTACATTTTTCATACTGGTTTCCGCCCATCTGGTCAGCGCTATTGCAGGACCGACCGGGACCCTGATGAACATGACCGGGCACCATAAAACCATGGCAATAATTTTGGCGGTTGCCGGATTGATCAATATCGTCTTGAATTTAATCCTCGTGCCTGGTTACGGCACTGAAGGCGCTGCGGCTGCAACCTTGATGAGCACGTTCGCCTGGAAGCTCTATACCGTATTGTATGTTCATAGAAACCTTAAAATTCGACCTGGGATAATGGCATTTTTGCCCGACAAACCATGAAGAGCCAGGACCTCAGGCCGCGGGTGGGCCTAATCGTATCAACATTGGGTGCTGGCGGCGCTGAACGCTCGGTAGTGGGGTTAGCCACCGGCTTACAAAAAAGAGGGTACGACACCACCGTTATGACCTTTTCGACGGCATCCGGGGATTTTTACCGGCTCCCGGAACCAGTCAATCGCGTCGAACTGGATTTAATGGTCAAATCCGGTAATCCCATAGCCGCTGTTAAAAATAACATCCGGCGAATCCAGGTAATCCGGCAATCGATAAAACGGCTGCATTTGGATGTCGTGATCAGCTTTATGGATGCTACCAACGTGCTTACCTTGTTGGCCGCGCACGGATTAACCTGTCGGGTCTTGGTCAGTGAGCGTATCGATCCGGCGCATCATCAGGTAGGACATGTCTGGGCAGCCCTTCGCCGCTTCGTTTATCGCCATGCGGATGAAATCGTCGTGCAGACCAGCCAGGTCGCCAGCTGGATAAGGCGCAACACCTCGGCTCGATCAGTCCGGCTTATCCCAAACTTTCTGAGTCCGCCAGCCGGTGCTCCGTTGGCCCCAAGGCCACTGGAAGAGCGGCCAGCAACCATAATCGCTGCCGGCAGGCTGCACCGTCAAAAAGGATTTGACCTATTGCTACAGGCGTTTTCGTTGATCAAAACCAAGCCTGAACTGGACCACTGGACGTTACAAATATATGGAGACGGCAAAGAGCGTGATAACCTGCTGCAACAGATAAAGGAGCTCAAACTCGAAAAATCCGTGACCTTAATGGGTATTAGCGAACGGCTGGTCGATGCCATGCTTGCGGGCAGGGTATTTGTCTTGAGCTCACGCAACGAGGGCTTTCCGAATGTATTGCTGGAGGCCATGTCTGCAGGGTGTGCAGTGTGCGGATTCCGTGAAGTCAGCGGTGTCAGCGATCTGATCCAGCACGGCCAAAACGGCTTGCTCGTAGATAAAATGGACGCACAGAGCCTCGCTAACAGTATTTATACTCTTTGCAACGACACGGTGGTTAGCCATTCACTCGCTGTGGCGGCACATCGTGTGTCGCAAAACTACCTTGATGAAACTATAATGCCAGCCTGGATTGATGCTGTACACGGTAAGAGCACCGGGTAAAACCCAGAGCGCGTGTATCGGCAACCGTACAGTTCGTTTGCGTGGGTAATATGCTTAAAACCTTCGGAATTTTACGTTTTTTGTTAATAGCGTTCATTTTTGTGTACTATGGTACGCCACTGGACCTTTTCCTGCTGTCCAATGGTTATCTTGGCATACCCCCCACCAAAATTCTGCTGGCAGTTGCCAGCGCCTATTTTATTCTGGTGCTGCTGGAACCCGGCAATATAACCCTCAATAGAACCGCCAATAACATCGCCAAAGCCGGTTGGCCGCTTGCATTGTATGTTTTGTTTTGCGGTATTTTTGTCGCCTGGGGACTTCATCCGACGGCCAACGTCAGGGGCGGCGGCGCCTTTATTTATCTCTCGCTGTACAACCTTTTTCTGTTTGCAATCGGGTTTACCGCATTTAGTGACAAAGCCATTCTTGCCCGATGGCGCTGGCTGGTATTTATGCCGTTTCTGGTACTGGTGATCAGTATTTGGGTGGAAATAAAATTTCCCTTGCTTTTTACCGATCAGGAGTTCGGCAGAAAGTCCGGTTTTGCCGGCAACCCTAACGCCGCAGCGTTTTTTATGGTCATCATGATGTTAATGATGCTCGACATCACTCGCCCCAAACTGCTTGATATGATTATTTTCGGAATAGGGGCTATTGGCGTGTTTGCGACTTTTTCTCGCGGAGGATACCTGCTGACGATTGTTCTGGGTACGGCAATAGCCCTGCGTGTTTTGTCTTCGCGCAATTTCAAGTCGATCGCCACGCTGATAATCGGCATCGTTTTGCTCTACGGCTTTTTCTTTTTGGCCGTCACCGAATTACACAACCTGGAAAAGGGCGGTGCCTTTCAACGGCTGGACTTGATGTTAAGCGGCGATGTCGAGGAAATAGCGGAAGGAGAAAGTACAGAGGATCGTAAGATGCTGTTGAGGGATCACATTAACCTCGCGCTGGAATCACCATTCTGGGGCCATGGAACCGGTTTTACCTATACTGGACAAGAGTCAGGTGGACCACACAATGTCTATGTTCAAATCTGGTGTAATCAGGGCGTGCCTGGTGTCGTCTTTACTTTGGCCATGCTATTTGTGTTTTTTACACATTTTTTGCGCTACCGTGACTACAAAGGCATGGTGTTCATTATTCTGTTGTTGCTGGAGGGATTTCTCAACCACAACATCTACGACCAGAGACCGGTTATTCTTTTAATGGCAGCGTTCCTGGCTTACTCCGTTTCGAAAAACTGGTACTTCGTTGCCATGCCGTCCAAAACCAATGCCATGCGCAAAGCGCCCAGACAAGTACCCAACTCATCCCGCCTGCCGACTTAATCAAGCA
>JAGRHW010000106.1 GCA_020444765.1 Gammaproteobacteria bacterium
TCATAGGCTCAGGACTGGGTGGTCTCACTGCTGCCGCGTTGGTCGCGGATGCGGGTCACCGAGTGCTTGTACTGGAGCGGCAGTCCACGTTTGGTGGTGCGGCGAGCACCTATCATCGAGGGCCGCTGACCATTGAGGCGTCTCTCCACGAGACAACGCCGCCAGACTCGCCAGGCGATCCCAAACGGGAGTTGTTTGATCTGCTGGGGCTGAGCGACCAGCTGCGGTTTGTCGAAGCGCCGACGTTTCAGGAGGTTCGCTGGAAAGGCCTGGGCGAGCCTTTCCGCTTGCCGCATGGGCTGGAGGCCGTTCAGGCCGCGCTGGATGCGCGCTTTCCGGCTATGCACGAACAATCGGCGGCATTGCTTGAGCAGATTCGCCGAATCCTTCGCGTTCCGGAATTTGGCAGTCCCGATCACGATATCTGGTGGCGACTTCTGCATGCGGCTGAGCTGCCACAGGACATTTGGGCTGCCATGCGCCATATCCGCTCTTCGCTGGCTGACGTTTTCAGTGCCTATTTTGGCGACCATGAGGCGATCAAGCTTGCACTCTGCGCCAATCTTTCATATTACAGCGATGACCCCAAGCAATTTTGGTGGCTTGCGTTCGCGATGGCGCAGGGCAGCTACATCAAGTCCGGCGGCTTCTATATTCATGGCGGATCGCAGCAACTGACCAATAGTCTGTTGAGCGTCATCCGTGACCGTGACGGTGTCATGCTTGCGGAAAGTTCCGCCACCGCTATCGTGCTCGATGAAAGCGGAGCGATATCCGGTGTGCGCTATCGTGACCAGAAAGGCGGGGCAGAAAAGCTCGTGAAATGCCACACTGTGTTTGCCAATGCCGCGCCCCATGTCGTACAAACGTTCTTGCCGGAAGAGAAGCGTGCGGAGTTTATGACGCCGTACGCGGACCGGCCGTTGTCTATCTCGCTTTTATCTGCGACGCTCGGTCTTGATCAATCCGCGGCAAACTTCGGGGTATCGAGTTATTCCACCGTTCTGGTGCCGGACTGGCTGGAGCGGTTCAACGACTTTCCGGAAACGACGACGCTGTTCGGAGCCGACCCCGGCGCGCGCATGCCGGTCAGTTGTGTGGTGGACTACACCCAAATCGACAGTGGCATCGCCGATGGGCCACTTTATCCGCTGAATATCGTTTGCCCTGACCGTCTCAGCAATTGGGCGGATCTAGACGAAACAGACTATCAGGCAAGGCGCGCTGCCTGGCTGGATGCGTTGATCGGACAGCTTGATCGTGAATGGCCTGGTCTCGCACACGCCGTACAAGCCAAGACCTTATCCACTGCTCGCGAGATGCATCATCATCTGAACACACCGGAAGGTGCGATCTATGGCTTCGCCATGACCCCTCCAAAGCAATTTCCGCCAAAGCCGCCACGCCGCACTATCACGCCGATTCCGGGACTCTGGATTTCATCTGCCTATACCGGCTTTGGAGGCTTTACGGGTGCGATAGGCGGGGGAATTACCGCGGCAAAGACGGCTTTGCGAGAAGGGATTGCGTAGCGGAGTTTTAGCAGCGATAGCGCACTCAAGCAGGGTAATCATGGCTGATCTACGACTTAGTGGGATTCCGGGGACGGTTTACCTAATTAGTCGGTATTTCTAGCCTGCGTAGGTCAACACTTAATAATTGTTATAAGGAGAGCTATGGCAAGGATGTCGCGATTGCCCCATGCGAAACCGGATTGACGACCGGATCAGTACCTGCAGTCGGGAGAAGTCATGTCAGATATAGATAGCATCCGCAATAACTCTCGAACCGGAAGGACGTTGGGTGGCAGTGATTTTATTGAAACAATTGAAGCGCTGACAGGCAGATATTTGAGGGTGCGGAAGCCCGGTCCTAAGCCAATGATTCAGTAAACTGTCCTCGGATTTGCTGCATATCGAGTGGCACGCCTTCGCCACTGTTCTCGCCGGCAATCAGTGTCTGGCGAAGGGCTTCAAGCTTCTGCTCTTCCTCTTCCATCAGGCGCAGTGATGCTCGGATGACCTCGCTCGCGTTCCCGAAGCGGCCGCTCTGAATCTGCTGGTTGATGAACTGATCGAAGTGATCACCCAAGATAAAACTGGTGGTTTTGGCCATGAGCTCATTCCCACAACTACCATAGCGTTATCTGGCCCGGCTAATAGCCAAAGCAAAGTGATTAAGAGGCCGACAGGTCAGCCGGCCTCGTCCGCGGTTTCGATAACGAAATACAAGTTAGCTTCTGTAGGCCCCTTGTCGCTCCAGCATCCAGCCAGGGTATTCTTCAGGCAACGCACTGACCGCTTGCAGTCGAGAGAGCTCTTCAGTACTCAATTTGACTTGGGTGGACGCGATGTTGTCTTGCAGTTGATCGACTCTTTTGGCGCCGATGATGACGCTGCTGACCACCGGCTGATGCAGTAGCCAGGCCAGTGCAATCTGTGCGATGGATACCTGTTTTACTTCAGCAATCTCACGCATCGTTTCAATCACGTCGTAAGCTCGCTCCTTGTTGACGGGAGGAAAATCGAAATTGGCGCGTCGTCCGTCATCTGAGGTGGAGGTACCTTCACGATCATATTTTCCGGACAAGAAGCCGCCCGCCAACGGGCTCCAGACCATCAGGCCAATATGCTCGGATAACAGCATGGGAACCACCTCGCGTTCCAGATCTCTGCCGGCCAGCGTGTAATACGCCTGCAGAGACACCAGAGGTGTCAGACGGCGGGATTCGATGATTCCAACGGCTTTCACTACCTGCCACGCGGCCCAGTTTGAAAGACCGATGTAGCGCACAAGCCCTTGATGAACCAGATCATTCAGGGTTTCCATCGTTTCTTCAATAGGTGTTGCCCGGTCGAAACCGTGAATCTGGTAGAGATCGATATAGTCGGTTCCCAGTCGTGTCAGACTTTGTCTGATTTCGTGAGAAATGTGGCCGCGAGAGGCCCCTTGATTGTTGGGCCCTTCGCCCATCGGGCCGAACACTTTGGTAGCCAGCACCAGATCATGTCGGTTGATGCCAAGATTTCGGATAGCGCGACCCAGGATTGCCTCACTTCGCCCCTGTGCATAAATATTGGCGGTGTCGATAAAATTAATGTCTGCCTCTACGGCTGTTTTCAGTAATTCATCCGCTTCACGTTGCTCTAACTGACCGATCATGCCCCACATGTCATCGCCACCGCCAAACGTCATGGTGCCGAGGCAAAGTTCCGAAACAAACAAACCGCTGTTTCCCAGTTTTTTATACTGCATGTCAAACCTCTACTCTCATTCGTTGCGTCAAATACAGAGTAGCTTTACGCACTAAAATGCAGGCATCGAAAAAGTCGCAAATTCTTGCCTGATTCTCTCAATTCTCCATTAATCACAAATGCGTAGTCCGGCTAGTGATAATATCGTCCCATGAACAATCACTGGCAATCATTGATCAATCTGGTGGAGCAGTGCTGGCAACAGTACGGTGCCGATCAGCCGCTGGAAGGGTTAAATATCACGCGCTCCGTTGAACCGGTCAAATCGATTCGCACGGTATACAGGCCATCGCTTTGCGTGGTTCTGGCGGGAGCGAAACAGAGTGCGCTGGGACACCAGGTTTTTCACTACCGAGCCGGGGAATGTCTGCTCACAGCCATTGACGTTCCGGTCTCGGCGCAAATTCTTGATGCCAGTGAAGAGAGTCCCTACCTGGCTTTTTCGCTGGCTCTTAATCAGCACCTGGTCGCTGAGTTGATTTCCGACGCTGCACAGACCGAGATGGATGCGACATCGACAGTGGCATTGCATACGGCGGAAGTACCCGACGAGCTTGTAGATCCGCTGATTCGCCTGATGAATGTGATAATGCAACCTCGAGACATTCCGGTGCTTGCGCCTTTGATAGAGCGGGAGATAATCTGGCGATTGCTTAACAGCCAATTCGCGGCCAAGCTCAAACAGATCGGGCTGCGTGAAAGCCATACCTCACGTATCAGCCGGGCGACACGGTGGCTGAGGGAAAATTTTGATGAGCCGGTGCGGGTTTCCGAACTCGCTGAAATGGCCAGTATGAGTGTCGCCAGTTTCCATCGCCATTTCAAATCCCTTACCCAGCTGACGCCGGTGCAGTTCCAGAAGCAGATGCGGTTGCAGGAGGCCAGAAGACTGCTTCTCCTGGAGCCGGATGTAGCCCGTGTCGGGTTTCAGGTCGGTTATGAGAGTGCATCTCAATTCAGTCGGGATTATCGTAAACTTTTCGGCCTGTCACCGGGTCAGGACCGCAAAGTACTGAGGGAGCAGATAGGCACCTCCGCCGGATAGGCATCAGCAATATCACAATCCCTAACAAGCCACTCATACCGTTCAGGCTCCTCGGGCGTTACAATCAGACATTCTCCATTCTCGGGAATAGGTCTTGGAGCACGAATTCTGGCACCGAGCCTGGACACAGGGCCGACAGGGCCGACAGGGCTGGCATCAGAAAAACGTCAATCTACATTTGTCAAACTGGTGGGGCCGATTCGATACCGACAGTGCTGAATTAGTTGAGACTGCTAACCTGCGCCGCTCAACAATGAATTGCTCAAGGAGAGAGCCATGGCAAAGATGCCGCGATTACCCGATGCGAAACCGGATTGACGACTGGGATCAGTATCTGCAGTCGGGAGAAGTCATGTCAGATATCGATAGTATCCGCAAGAATTCTCGAACCAGAAGACCGTTGGGTAACAGTTATTCTATTGATATGCTTGAAGTGCTGACAGGCAGAGATTTGAAGGTGTGGAAACTCAGTCTTAAGCCAATAATTAAGTAAACTGTCCCCGGATTCCGATTCCAAGGTTTAAAGGTGAACAATGAAAACAGCCATGATCACTATGAGGGTTTGCTCCAATGGCGAATTAGAAACACTCTACAACTTGCAAGCGGGCAAGTATCGTCTTTATGAAATTGATTTCAAACTGTCAGATAGTCCCCTTGATATCGCCAACAAGATTATTCCTTATTTGCCAGAAGGGGCGCATTGTATGGTATCGCATAGGGTCAAGGGAAAATTTATTTTTTCATGGGAAAGGAAACCCCTTTTCCTGACTGATTAAAAGTCTGTAAACAGTTTCTAACCTCCTCCCGAAAAACAGGACCACGGTCAGTCAGAAAATCCGGCCACTTGGCATACTTTAACTGCGCTCGGCAGAGCCAGGCGGTCTGACCTCTTGCGATGACTGTCTTGTTAATTCCTTGTTAATTTTTGCCTGAAGGTGTGTTCAATGTTTTTGTGCCACCTGCGCCAGCAGTCGGGATTTCTGTTGCATCATCAGGCGTCGTTCATGCGGCGCCAGCGCAAATTCCAGCACCCTTTCGCAGATAATCAACGCCTCGTTAAAACGGCCGGCGCGTTCCAGCAGCCAGGCATGCGCGCAGGCTAGTCCGGGGTAGGTTGCAGCGTTGTGCGGAATTGTTTCCAGGTCACTCAGGGCATTTTCCACGCCGTGACTTAATGCGACGGCGATGGCGCGGTTGACGCGATACACCGGTGAATTGTGTTGCTGCAACAAGGCATCGTAGCAACGCACAATGTCGTGCCAGGGTGTTTGTTCAAAACTCGGTGCGCACCCATGCAATAGTGCAATGAGTGCTTCCAGTTGGTAGCGTCCAGCGAATTCAGCGAATTCAGCGGAATCCGGACCAGGCAGGGCGGAGCGTAGCCATTGTCCGGCCTGGTGGATGAGGGATTGATCCCAGAGATGACGATTCTGGTCCTCCAGCAAGCGTGTATTACCGTCCTGATCCATGCGTTCCGGTAGTCTTGCAGCATGCAGCATCATCAACGCCAGCAACGCCCGGGTGTCGGCATTACCCAACGCGTGGGTGGCGAGCAAATGCGTCAGCCGGGCGGCTTCGGCGCAGACGTCCTCGCGAATAATCTGCTCGGCGCTGGCGCTGCTATGGCCCTCGGTAAAAATCATATAGAGGACATGGTGCACGATATCGAGCCGTTCACCCAGCACCGATTCCGGCGGTAATTCAAATTCAGGCTTGAGCTCACGCAGCTGCTGTGCGGTACGTTGCAGCTGCTTTTTAATCGCCTCCCGGTTCATCAGCAGCCCGCGTGCAATTTCATCAGTGGAAAATCCACAGAGGTGTTTCAGCGCCATCATAATCTGTGCCCGGCGATTCAACGCAGGATGGCAAACCATGAAAATCAGGCGCAGGACTTCATCGTCCAGGCCGCGTTCATCAGCAATCACCTCCGGCGCTGGCGGCTCCGCAATTTCCGGGATTTCCAGCATGCTGCTGGCATTTGCTGCCACCTTGCTGTGACGGAAGTGATCCAGCATTCGATTGCTGGCCACTCGCTTCAGCCAGGCGGCGGGATTATTGGGGGCGCCGGCACGCCAGCACTGCATGGCTTCCAGCAGCGCGCTCTGAACCGAGTCTTCGATCAGTTCAAGGTGCTGCGGGCCAAATTGTCGGCACAGCACTGCAACCAGCATCCCGTAGCTGTGACGAAAAAAATGCTCTGCCAGGGTGTGCGACATGCCGGCGCGAATTTCAGTCTGCCTCGGGAATATCCATTAATGCGCGAATCTCGACCGATCCTCCCTGAGGTATCGCAGGGCAGCCGCGAGACAACTCGATGGCCGCTTTCAGGTCCTCGGCCTGGATGATGGAAAAGCCGCCGACCACTTCCTTACTTTCGATTAATGGGCCATCGGTGACATCTTTCTGGCGAACAACTGCGGCATTGTCCGGCAACAGCGCCTCGCCGCCATTGATCATCCAGCCTGCCTGCATCGCAGCCTGAACCCAGCCAATCCAGGCCTCCATGTCGGCCTGCATTTCTTCAGGCGACATTTCCGGCGCTTCGGTGCTGCCGCGATAGATAAACATGAATTTGTTCATAGAGATTCCTCTTAAGATCAATGGCGGGAGTGCCCCGGCCGGCCGTGCACGTTATTGTGTCACGCCAATATGACGGATCAGACAGGCCAGCGGGGACAAAATGCCTGGAAGAATTTTCAAGGCTAATCAGGCTAATCCAGACAGTCATAATAAAAAGAGCTTTGTATTTAGTAGCGAGTTCCGATTGGGACACCCAAAAGGGCTAATCGGGCTAATAGAGACAGTCATCATAAGAGCATAAGCAGACCTTAGCTTCGGCTCGCAACACCCCAGGCCTTGTGAGACTGTTACAATCACAACTGCAACGTATCTTTTAACACTTGGAAGGTCTCCATGTATGGCTAATTCTTTATAGTTCCAAAAGGTCTACTATTTTGAATACTCCAAAAAAATATTATGAGGCCCGCAGTGGGACAATGTATTGCTGTTTTGATCGGTAACACGAAGTATGAAAATCTCGATAATCTACCGTGTTGTAGGAATGACGTGGCGCAAATACGTGGGCTGCTTTCTGCTACTCAGAAATTCACCAAAATTGAAGATGCGATTGATAAGCCAATTTCCTATGTTAAAAATGTATTGCGCGAACTCTCGAAAACAGTAGATGTTGAAGAAGTCTTTCTATATTTTTCGGGACATGGTGGCTCACATGACGACGAGTTTTATATGTGCTTCGAAGAGTTCAGTGAAAGTTCACCAAATTCAACAGGGCTATCTCGGGCAGAAGCATTTGAGCTGATTCGATTATTCAACGCAGAATTGTCAGTTGTCGTTATCGATGCGTGTGAGTCTGGAGTGCCTTTAATCAAAGGCGAAAGTACTTCACTAACGCATTCATTGAAATCTGGCTTTAGGAATTTTGTGCAATTCGCGTCGTGCATGGAGAGTCAATATTCGCTTGGTGGTGATCAAGTTAGTGTTTTTACAAAAGAGTTTATTACTGCATGCGTTACAAAAGAAAATGGTGTTATTTATTACTCAGATTTAGAGAATTCGCTCAGAGATGCTTTTTTGAAGCACTCCTCTCAGACACCCCATTTCATACGGCAGGGTACGTTACATGAAAAATTCTGCGATGAGGCAAGTCTGTTGCACGAGTTCGGGAAATCATTTTTATCAGAAACGATTCCCGAGAGAGACCCGAATACTAGTGGAGTCACGGCGTCACCGCTGGAACTAGCCGATATGGCAATCAATCAACTTGAAGGCCAAGTTCCATCTGAGGACGCTGCCCAGAATTTTATTGACCGGGTAGTTGCCTCTGCCTTCAATCAGTCAGTGTCCCCTGATTTGGCTAAATATTTCGATATCCGCAGAGTTACTTATGATGATTTTGACAATGTTGATAATAAGCGAGCCGTTATCAAACTGCTTTCTTTGCGCGGAACATCAGATCGCTTTGTTCAAGGAGAGATTCAGAAGGAAAAGCGTCGTCAACTCGCATATACAGCCCTAGTCGAGCACATGTATGAACCGGAGTATAACGAAGTTTGTTATTTGGATAACAATTGTGGTATGACTTCGGTTCACGTTGGTGTCTACTATGAGCCACAGTCTATGGCGCTTTGTCGTTTGTTCTCGGAAATCGTGTTTCTTCCTGGTTTAACTGATTGTCTGATACTCACATGCGAATCAAAACAGCCCCGCGAAAGCTGGGGGTCTTTCGGAGAGGAGGGCGGTTCGAAGAAGTGGAAATGGTCAAAACATGCATGGTTAGACGACCCAGAGCAAGTAGCAAGAGATTACATATCTGATCCAAATTCCTTCGCTAGGTCTTATATTCTTTCGTTCGACACTAAAAGCAGAAAATCCAAGACATCCATCATTTGACATCCCAATGTCACTGTAGCTATCTTTATCACTGGCCAGATTCAAGGAGGATTCAACATGCCAACCCCTCGCTCTCAACTGATTTCCCTTGATGATACACTGTGTGGGGAGTTCCGGGGACATTATACGTAACTCGGAATTCCAAGGACCGTTTACCCAATTAGTCGGGGCTGCCAATCTACGCAGCTCAACAATAAATCGCTTTCGTTTAAAACCGCTTCCCGGTCAGCGCCTATCTGCTCGCTGGTTATCGGGACTGGCCTGTACTAGCAAACTCCTCAAACTCCCGCTCATTGGCCCCAAGAATCGCCAGAATCTGTCGCTGCGCGGTGGCGAGCACGTTGCGTTGTTCTTCTTCGTGCGGAAGGCTTTTGGCGATGGCCACGGCGCCGACCAGGGTGGTCATGATGGCGCGGGCTTTTTCGGCGATGGTGTCGCGGTCGTCGGCTGAGATTGGCAGTTTTTTCAGCCGGCTCAGTGCGGTGATGCGTTTCTCGATCATCTTCTTCATCGAAAAATACGAGGTTTCGTAAAGCCGGCGGATTTGCGGATTGCTGCTGCCGATTTCGTTGAACAGCACGGTTTCCGGCCCCGGCTGCGGTGATTGGCTGAGTTCGCGTAGATTCAGGTAATCGGTGATCAGTGACATCAAGTGCTTGATGGTAAAAGGCGCTTTGGCCAGGCGCGGCCGGCGCACGTCGCGCAGGGTGTCGAGAAAGGAGGCGCTGAAGAGCGCTTCCTTGGACTCGAAGTGTGCGTAGAACGCGCCGTGCGTCATGCGCGCGAGCTTCATGATCTCGCCGATCGAGACTTTTTCGAAACCGTAGCGGAAGAACAGATCGCGCGCGGAATCGAGAATTTTCTGTTTGGATTGGGCTTTGCGGGTTTTCGGGTAAGGCATGGTTCTGACGATGGTGTGAGTCCAGCGAAATATTATCTTGATCATAATATGTCCCGCGCTAGGCTGCACGCAGGTTTACTGCTGGAGTTTTATCATGCTATCGCCGATTGTTGTTACCGGGATGGGAATGGTCAGCCCCTTGGGCTGCGGGGTGGACGCCGTCTGGCGCCGTTTGATCGAGAGCCGTAGCGGTGTCGGCCCGCTGGATCGCTTTGATACCAGCGACTTCCCGATCCAGATCGCCGGGTTGGTGCCGTCGATCGAGTCTGATGCGGAAGCCGGGCTGGACCCGGATGCCGTCGCCGATCGCAAGGAACGGCGCAAGATGGATCTCTTTACCCTGTATGCGCTGGCGGCGGCCGAAGAAGCGTTGACGCAGTCTGGCTGGCAGCCAGCGTCCGAGGCGGAGCAACGCGCCACGGCGACGATTGTGGCGACCGGCATCGGTGGTTTCCCGACCGTGACCGAGTCGCATTCCACCTTGCTCAATCGCGGCTACAAACGTATTTCGCCGTTCAATGCACCGGCCTTTCTGGCCAATATGGCGGCCGGGCAGTTGTCCATTCGCTATGGTTTCAAAGGCCCGTTGGGTTGCCCGGTCACCGCCTGTGCGGCAGGCATTCAGGCGATCGGCGACGGCATGCGGATGATTCGCAGCGGCGAGGCCAAGGTC
>JAGRHW010000107.1 GCA_020444765.1 Gammaproteobacteria bacterium
GCTCTGGACGTATAAACCCGGTCCTCGACCACACGCGGCGCGACACCACGCTTTCCGGACAAGGCTACCATCCGGTATTTTTTAAACGGTTCAACCACCATCAAGGCGTATTTTTCCGTTTGTGGCTGATGCCTGAAGTAATTCAGCAGACGCTGCAGTGCTTCGCTGTGCTGACCCGTCGGTTTTTTCCGGTGTTCTTCGATGACTTCCTCCGTCACCAGGCGTTTGAGGTACTCGCGTTGTATTTTGTCGAAGCGGCGGAAAAAGAGTATGTCCTTGTCCGCTGTTTCGGTGGCTTCTTCGGGTAACATATCGCCTCCTTTTTCTGTTCGTTCTGATCTTTTCTCGGTTTTTTTCTTGTCCCGCCAGGCGCGAAACTGCGCCTTGATGCCAAACAGGCCATGCTGCAGAAACAGGACAACGCCAAGCATCATCAGGCCAATGAGTATATGTCGGGCCGGCCCCCAGCCAAGCAGCATCCGATCGATAAAAACCACGATCAGCGTTCCGATCACCGCGCCTTCGGCCCGGCCGATGCCGCCAATGACCAGCATCGATAAGGCAAGCAGCATGGTGTCAAAGGTAAATAAATTAGTGGACGCACCGCGGAAATGCGCCGTATAGAAACCGCCGATAAAACCAAGCGCCGCCGATGCAATCAGGAATACCAGTACCCGTGCCAGCCGGTAGTTGACGCCCGTCGCTTCGGCAAAAGCCTCACGTTTTTCAGGCGCCATGCGCAGAAGACGTCCAAGTCTTCTTCCGTTGATGAATCGGAACAACACCAGCGCCATCAGCAACAGACAGAAAGCGGCGTAATAGCCCAGCAACAAGCTGCTGTGTTCAGACCAGCCTTCCGGCAGATAGCTGTCCGCACCATAGAGACCGCCGGTCGCGGAGCCGAACTCCCGCGACTGAAGCACGTAGACCCGGCAAAGCTCGACGACACCCAGTGTCAACAAGGCATAGTAAAAACCTTCCAGACGAATTGCCGGTAATGCAATCAACACACCGAATATCAACCCGACCAGCGTGCCGAACAGCGGCAGGCTCCACCACGGCCAGCCAAACTGGATCGACATATAGGCCGATCCGAATGCGCCGGCCCCCACCACCGCATAGCTGGCCAGTGAAAATACGCCCGCCGTACCGATAATCAGCGACCAGCACAAATTGATGGACGCGTAGATAAGAAACACGCTGGCGGTCGACAATAATGACGTGTTACCGGTCGCGGGGATCAGCAAGGGCGCTATCAGCAACAGGGCTAATCCCATCACCCACCAGATGGGCCGCTTGTCGACAATCGTACTCTCGGCCCGCAGGGTTTTCGGGTTATAGCTGGACTGCCAGCGAAGCGGCGTTCGACGGCTCGGCCAGTAACGAATACGTTTCCAGAGTTTTTCACCTCTGACCGGCCACTTGTAGTAATACCGAAGCCTTCCTATCTTATACAGCGGAACCTTGTAGTTTCGGGTTTCCAGCCATGTTTCTTCGGGAGCTCTGTGTTCACTGATTGCAACATCGTCCCGCTGCTGATCCTCTTTCAGCCAGCCGTTTTCCGGATCTATCCACACACGACTCATGATTATTCAAGCCTCTCTGGCACGATCAAGTATGCCTGCAATACCGCGAGGCCGTATCAGCAAAATGATGATAATGAGCAGAAACTGAGTGATCAGCACATACTGCCCACCCCAAAGATTGGCCGTCAGTGCTTCGTTGATGCCCAGTAGAATGGCCGCGATCACGGCACCGGTCACCGAGCCAAGTCCTCCGCATAATGCAACACTCAAACCCTTGATCATCGGCGTCAAACCTGAAAACGGACTGACATAATAGGTTTGCGATAACAGTACTGCCGCAAGTCCGGCAAGCCCGCCGGTCAGCGCCATGACATAGATACTGGTGCGGCGCACACCGATTCCGACGATCGAGGCGGCATGGGGATTCATCATCATGGCGCGAATTTCCAGACCGCGACGACTTGAGCGCATCCAGCGCAACACGATCACCAGCAGCGCAATCGACGAAATAATCGAACCGAGCCGCCCGGCGGTAAAGACAATACCCGCGAACTCAAACCTGCCGTAACCGAATATTTCGGGCAAGGCTTTCGAGCGTGAGCCAAAGCTCCACAGTAAAACCTGGCTGCCAATCAAGCTTATTGCAAGTGTGGCAATCATACCGCGTAGCGTGAAATTGGGTTTGTCATGGATCGGGATGAAGGCGATCAGACAGACCAGCACGCCACACAGGGCGCCGGCCAGTATGCCGGCAGCCATCACCACCACACCGTGTTCGCTCAAATAAGTCGAAGCCAGCCAGGCGCCATAACCGGAAAACGCAAAAATAAATCCATAGGCCATATTGATCAGCCCGAGACTGGACCAGCAGATAGACAGACCTATGGCCAGCGTGCCGTAGATACAAGCCAGGGTCAGGGCATTACTAACGATATAACTCCAGTCCACTACTCTTTCTCCAGTTCCGCGTGCACACCGAAAGACAGGCCGGTACCACCTTTGAGTTTTCCGGCATGCATATTCAAGGTCCGGTCGACCTTGCCGTCCAGCAACGCAAAATTCTGTTCGGCGATGACCATTGCCGCGTCCCGAAGGTCCAAAGACATCAGCGCATCGAGAACGCTCTTGCCGATTTTCGGCGCCAGACCCAGCGAGGGCTCGTCGACCAGAAACAGACTGGCATCCGACATCAAGCCGCGACCGATGGAAACCATGCGCCGCTCGCCGCCGGACAAACGTCCGACCGGCGTTTTCATCAGCTTGCCGAGCGGTGGAAAGATTTCCAGCACGCGTGCCTTGCGCTTGCTTCGTTCACGCCAGGCCTGTTTGGTAAACGCCCCACTATCGAGATGGTCCTCCACCGACAAACCGGTGAAGATTTCATCCCCCTGAGGAATCAGCGCCAGCCCCTGTTGAACGATAGTGTGCGTGTAACGTCCCGGCCCCTGACTTCGGGTTCGTCCGACCTGTCTGCCGTTCAGCAAAATCGAACCGCGCTGCCAGGTGGTCAGGCCTGCAATGGCAAAAAACAGGGTCGACTTGCCATGCCCGTTAAGGCCGACAAGACCGACCCGTTCACCGGGATAAACCGAAAGATCCAGATCATGGATAACCCGCATTGGGCCGTAACCCGCGGATAAACCCTCGATCTCGATGACCGCCTGACGTTTTTGTTCATTTTTTGAGGGAGGTGTCGCACTTGTATTCATACTGATTCACCTGCCGAAACTGTGGATTCCTCGTCGTCCACATTTTCGAAATAGGCGGCATGAACCGCCGGATCGTTGAGAACCGACTCCAGATCACCTTCGCTGATCTGCTCGCCGGCATCCAGCACCATTGCTCTGTCGGCAATGGTTTCCAGCAGTTCGATCCGATGCTCCACGATCGCGATGGCGATACCCAGTTCCTTGGACAGAACACGAATCAGATCGTCAAACTCATCCACTTCGGAATTGATCAACCCGGCTGCGGGTTCATCCATCAGAATGATTTTCGGACTGCGCAGCAACAGACAGGCGAGCAGCAGCTTACGCCGGTCAAGAGTGCCGAGAGAATTGGCCGGCTGATCGAAATTAATCCGAAAGCCCACCAGCTCCGCTCCCCATTCGGCATTCTGCCTGGTCCGGTAAGGACGGTAGGCCTGTCGCGCCGCTTTGAGAACCTCCCCGACGGTGAGTTCGTCGGGGACGACGGGCGTCTGATAGGTTCGGCCTATACCCAATCTGGCACGTCGATACAATGCAAGCCTGGTAATATCCTTGCCGGCAAACCAGACTTTGCCCGTGCGCGGCGCTATACGACCTGACAGCACCTCGAACAAGCTTGTTTTACCAGCTCCGTTCGGCCCGATAACACCCAGCACCTCACCGGCTTCGAGGGATAAGGAGATATCCCTCAGTATTTCCCGCCCACCAAGATGCAAACCGATCCCTTCACAGGAAAACAACGCTTTCCCGTTCAAGATCAGGACCACCAGGGTGCTTTTTGCAGAGCAGTCTCCTGAAGTACTTCCGGGTAAATGATTTTGTGTTCCCGATCCTGAACCTGCACATACAAATGACCCATGCCATCTTCGAGCTTGTCCACCGAAACAGGATGGTCATCCGGCGGAAAATGCGCGCATTCCTGCCAGGGGTTATTCATATCGTAGAGGCCACACACACCGCGGTAAGGGTGAGTTCGCAGATAGGCCGACACGTCTTCGAATTTATCCGGATCGCCGACCGCCTCCCAGGCGGCTTTCAGCATATACAGGGAATCATAGGCATTTCCGGTATAAGTCAGCCCCATCACACCAGGAAAGCGCTTCTGATACTTCTCGCGGAATGCCTTGCCTTTCTCATCCGAATAGACACCCAGCACCGTGCTCCAGACAAAACCGTTGGCCGCACCACCGGCCAGTTCGAGAAACTCGGGCTGCGACGGACCGTACTGCAGATAAACCAGCGCG
Organism: Gammaproteobacteria bacterium; assembly: GCA_020444765.1. The sequence continues at coordinate 4,480 of JAGRHW010000107.1, forward strand.
TCTTCCAGCGGATCGGATCTGAACTGTTTGCAGAAGGCGGCATATTCCGCGGCCACCCAGTGGTTGATCATTACCATGCCGGCGCCGGTTTTCTTGATGTCCTGGATAACCGGCCCCCAATCCTGAACCGGGTATTGAATATCCGTGACGGCTGCGACTTCAAACTTGCTCTTGGGAATCGCTTCGAGCGCCGCTTTGGAAATAGTCTGGTTGTAGGCTATTTGCTCCTGAACGATATGGATACCGTTGTTTTTCGGTTTCCAGGCGCCGGAGTCGACCATGTCCTGTAAAAAGATCGGCAGGGTATGCCCGTAATGCACCTCGGACGGATCGGTCTGGAAAACGTGGCCGTATTTGTCCGGATTCGACTTGACCATTTCCGAACTATCGCGCTGCGTAACGCCCCACAGAAACGGGCATTTATAATTGGCTGAGGCATCGATCGTCGGAATCGGCACCAGCGTGAACGCGGTGGTAATACAATGGACCTTGGCATCGACCAGCTGACGAATCGCCACCTGGCAGCTTTCCGGCGACAGCGGATCAATATCAACCACGACCGGCTTCAGTTGTCTGCCGAGCACGCCACCGGCGGCGTTGATTTCTTCCATCGCCAGAGTCGCGCCATTAAGATGGTCAGTATGATCGGTTACACCGGCCTGGGATGTTTGAGCGATCGGCAAACCGATCAGGATAGGCCCATCGGCCGCCCCGGCCCCACGCATAAAAGGCAATTGCGCAGCACTTGCTGCCACAGCCGATCCAACCAGGGATTTAACAAACTTGCGACGGTTTATACTGCTCATTCCAGCCTCCACCATTTGATAAGGATTGGTTTTATTTATTATTGGTATTTGATTGGCAGAATGGGTTTATTCCCGGCCTGCCGCTTGACATCAGGCAGACGGGATTTAACAGTAAGCCGTATCATTAAACCCCTTGTTTTTAGTGGGTACTGGCAGCAGCAGGAGTTTTCGTGAGCGGTAAAAAGCGGGGGATTAAACGAGGATGCGCGGCCCGACGCGTTTAGTGCAGACAACAGCGGGCAATCGCCGAAGCCATTGCCCGCTTATCCAGAGCCGGTCAAATCAATGCACATGCCCGTGTGCGACTTCCTCCTCCGAGGCTTCGCGAACATCGACGATTTCCACATCGAATTGCAACACCACACCGGCCAGAGGATGATTGGCATCAACGGTTACCGTGTCATCGGCAACTTCGCGGACGATAATCCGCTGGCTGGCGCCATCCGGTCCTTTGGCCTCAAAGGCCATTCCCGGTTCAATGCTATCCACCCCCTGGAATGCCGCGCGGCTGATACTTTGAATCAATTCCGGCTGCACGACACCATAACCCTCTTCAGGCTGCACCGTAACCGAGACGGTATCGCCGGCAACCTTGCCGGTCAGGGCTTTTTCCAGTCCGGGGATGATATTGCCGGCGCCATGCAGATAAGCGAGCGGCTCAGCCCCTTCGGAACTGTCGATAACGGCACCGTTCGGATCGGTGAGTTTATAATGCATACTGACAACCAGATTGTCGCTGATCAATAATGACATGGTCTCTCCTTCAATTTTAAAAACCGGCTGATTAATGAGTGATTGGCGTATCGCGTAAACGTCATGACGCGAGGTTTCAAGGGTCGCCGCAAAAAACGGCGAGTCGGACGCTCCGGCTATGTCTGAGGACATAAGGCGCTGATGATTCAGACCCAAGTCTGATAAAAGAAGGCGAAATTCCGGGAACTTCGCGGTTACACTGCCCTTTGTACCGGAAAATAACGTTTTTTTCCAGTATTTTTCAAAACCAGCCACTCCGCGACATTCGCCTGCCCCTTCATTGCCTGTTGACGATCTGATTCACCACACTTGCATTAACAGCTCATTACAAACGGCCGCAAGCTGAGACTTGCGTACTCTTTCCCACCTTGGCTCACGCACCAATATCGGGCGCAAGGCTTAGCGGACGACTTTCCGTCTGTTCATTCACAAATGTTTGCTCCCGGCTGACGTTGCTGCTATAAACCGGGACTTTTTTCCCAGGAACTTCCTCCAGGCAATGTTGCATTTCATCTCGCGTTACCATCTGACGCAAAACCCCCGCTCAGATATTCTTTCCGGATTGACCGTCGCCATCGCGCTGGTGCCCGAAGCCGTGGCTTTTGCCTTTGTCGCCAAGGTTGACCCCTTGGTCGGACTGTACGCGGCTTTCATCATCTGTCTGATAACCGCCGTACTCGGTGGCCGCCCCGGTATGATTTCCGGTGCGACCGGCGCGCTGGCGGTGGTGATGACTTCACTGGTAGTCGAACACGGCATCGAATACCTGTTCGCAACCGTGGTGTTGATGGGCCTGATTCAGGTTCTGGCCGGTGTATTCAGGCTTGGAAAATTCATCCGCCTGGTTCCTCACCCGGTTATGCTGGGATTTGTCAACGGCCTGGCGATCGTGATCTTTCTCGCCCAGCGCGGCCAGTTTATGGACAACGGCGAGTGGCTGGAAGGTCCGGCGATGAGCACCATGCTGGGGCTGACGTTTATGACGTTGGGGCTGATTTTCGCCTTGCCGCGCCTGCTGCCGCAGCTCACCCGTATCGTACCGGCGCCGCTGATCGCCATCGTCACCACGACGCTGCTGGTCATAGGCTTTAGCCTCGATACCCGGGTGGTTGCCGATCTCGCCTCGGTTCAGGGCGGTTTGCCGACGTTTCACATACCGACTGTTCCGCTCAATTTCGAAACTTTCTCGATCATACTGCCTTATGCGGTCATACTCGCCGCGATCGGTCTGATCGAATCCCTGCTGACCCTGAATCTGATTGATGAAATGACCGAAACCCGCGGCCAGACTTCCCGCGAATGCGTCGGCCAGGGCGTCGCCAATGTAACCTGCGGCTTTTTCGGCGGCATGGGCGGCTGCGCGATGATCGGCCAATCGATGATCAATATCAATTCCGGCGGCCGCGGGCGTCTGTCCGGGATTGCCGCGGCAAGCTTTCTGATTCTGTTTATCCTCGTCGGTTCCCGGCTGATCGAATCGATTCCCCTCGCGGCGCTGGTCGGCCTGATGTTTTTCGTCGTCATCAAGACATTTGCCTGGGCCTCGCTGAAAACTCTGCGACAGGTGCCGAAGGAAGATTACTTTGTCATGCTGCTGGTCACCGTGACGACGGTTTTCACCGATCTCGCGATTGCCGTGCTGGTCGGCGTGATCGCCTCGGCGCTGGTGTTTGCCTGGAAATCGGCGCATCACATCTGGGCGGAAACCTCGATTGAACAGGGCTCAAAAGTCTACCGCTTGCACGGGCCGCTGTTTTTCGGCTCGATCAGCCAGTTTCGTGAATTGTTCGATCCGAAGAACGATCCGGCCGACGTGGTGCTGGATTTCGGCCAGTGCCGGGTCTGGGATCACTCCGCCCTGGAAGCCATCGATTCACTCGCGACCCGTTACCAGGACAACGACAAACGCCTGCACATCACGCATCTCAGCCCGGACTGCATCCTGTTGCTGAAAAAGGCCGGCGGCATGGTGGAAGTCAACAGTATCGAAGACCCGCACTACCGCGTGGTGGTCGATTACGCACGCGAACTGAAAGACGATGGCAAGCCCGAAACCGCAAACCCCGCACCTCAAACAAATCCCTGATCGGCAACAGCCCGCCCGGAATCTCCGCGCAGGCTGCAAACTTTCCCCTAAACTCGATTCCTTCCTGACAGTTCTGACGCCGCTTCGTCGACAGTTTGAATAAAGCACAGCCAGCTTGAACCACATCAGGCTTACCTGTTTTCGCTGTTAAATTCAGCGCCTTTTGCTCCCTGCCTGTATTTTGCCATTGCGTTATGCTTTTTCATACATTACGCTAAAGCACCTTCCATACATGGAGTCATGCAATGGCAAACGACTATACCCTGCACGGCAGATTCTGGATCGAAGGCCCGGAAGGCGCGTTTCTCGGCCCCGGACGGGTGAAGCTGTTAGAGAGAATTCTCGAACACGGTTCGATCACCGCCGCCGCGCGCTCGATGGAAATGTCCTATCGCCACGCCTGGCGACTGGTCGACTCGATGAACCGTCAAAGCAAGCGTCCGGTCGTGGAGAGAAAAACCGGTGGCCGTGGTGGTGGCGGCACGATCGTTACCGAAGAAGGCAAGCGCGCCATCGAGCTGTTTCGCGAATCCAGCCGGGATCTAAAATCCTATCTCGGCAAAAAATCCGCGAAGCTCAACTTTTAACAAAAACAACAAGCGATCAGCATGAAAAAACTTAAACGCTTTTACGGACTTCTTCTGACTTGTATTACATTTTCTTTTTCCGTAACTACCCAGGCCGCGGAAATTACCATCGCCGTCGCCAGTAATTTTGTCGAAACACTTAGCGAAATCAGCAAACAATTCGAGCAACAGACCGGCAATACTTTAACCCTTATTCCCGGTTCGACCGGCAAACACTACGCGCAGATAAAAAACGGCGCGCCTTTTCATGCTTTTTTTGCTGCCGACAGCAAACGCCCACAGTTGCTTGAAGAGGAAGGTGTCGCGCTTGCCGGCAGTCGTTTTACCTACGCGGTCGGGAAAATCCTGCTCTGGAGTCCGCAACAGGATCTTGTCGATGCCGACGGCGAGGTCCTGAAAAACGGTACCTTCAGACATTTGTCGATTGCCAACCCCAAACTTGCACCCTATGGCGCGGCCGCACGCGAAGTGCTCGAATCCGCTGGACTCTGGGATGCCTTGCAGGAGCGGATCGTGCGCGGGGAAAATATCGGTCAGACTTTTCACTTTGTAAAAAGCGGCAATGCCGAACTGGGTTTCATTGCCAAATCCCAGGTAAAAAAACCACAAGCCGTGATTCCCGGTTCCTGGTGGGAAGTCCCGCAGGAGCGTTACGCGCCGATCGAACAGCAGGCGGTATTACTCAAGGATGACCCCGTTATCCGTGAATTTCTGATATTTTTTCAAAGTGACGCAGTCAAGGAACTGATCCGGCAATACGGTTACGATACTCCCTGATGCTGAGCGCAGCCGACATCGACGCCATTGTCATCACGCTGAAACTGGCGAGCCTGACAACGTTTATTTTACTCCTGATCGGCACCCCGCTGGCGTGGTGGCTGGCGCAAACCCGCTGGCGCTACAAGTTTCTGATCGAAGCGGTCATCGCTCTGCCGCTGGTTCTGCCGCCGACGGTGCTCGGTTTTTATCTGCTGCTGGCACTGGGCCCGCATGGCGCGATCGGCGGGTTTATGGAAACACTCGGCTGGCGACCGCTGGCCTTTACCTTCCCCGGTCTGGTCGTGGGCTCGGTGGTTTTTTCCATGCCGTTTGTCGTGCAGCCCTTGCAGAATACATTCAGCGCGGTCGGACGCCGGCCGCTGGAAGTCGCCGCTACACTGCGCGCCTCACCGCTTGACAGTTTTTTCAGCGTCGTCGTACCGCTCGCGCGTCCGGGATTTTTAACCGCCATGGTACTTGGCTTTGCCCATACAGTTGGCGAGTTCGGCGTGGTGCTGATGATCGGCGGCAATATTCCCGGACAGACCCAGGTCCTGTCGATTGCGATTTACGATAATGTCGAAGCCCTCGACTATGCGCAGGCACACTGGTTGTCCGGCGGTCTGCTGCTGCTTTCATTTTTGCTGTTGATGGCTGTGTTTGCCTTCAACCGGCGGGTTTCCATGGTACAACCCTGAAACAGGACGGAGTTGTCTTATCACTATCGACGCACGCTTTCGCA
>JAGRHW010000108.1 GCA_020444765.1 Gammaproteobacteria bacterium
AACTATTTTTGCCTGTGGCAGGGGATTTTGTCCTGTGCGATTTTGTTGTCTTTCTCCGCCTTACCGGTCAATGCCACCGAACACATACTGCAAAGACCCAAGATAGGACTCGCCCTGAGCGGCGGTGGCGCGCGCGGGGCCGCGCATATCGGCGTGTTGAAAAAACTCGAGGAGCTGCGAATCCCGGTCGATTATATCGCCGGCACCAGTATGGGTTCGATCATCGGCGGTCTCTATGCGAGCGGCAAAACCGCCGATGAACTGGAGACGCTGATAGCCGGTATCGACTGGGACAGCGCATTTAGTGACACTGCGCCGCGATCGCAGTTGCCGATGCGCAGCAAGATTGATGACGATGAATTTCTTATCGATTTTGAACTGGGCCTGGACAGCAGCGGCATTATCTTTCCGCGCGGTGTGATTCAGGGGCAGAACCTGCAGTTGATTCTGAAATCGTTATTTGCCGATTCGCTGGCCGTCGATGATTTTGATGATCTGCCCATTCCATTCCGGGCGGTTGCGAGCGATATCGAAGCCGGGGTTCCGGTTGTATTAGAGCAGGGCGACCTTGCTACCGCTCTGCACGCCAGTATGGCAATCCCGGGTGTTTACGCGCCGGTAGAAATCTATGGCAAAACGCTTGTCGATGGCGGCGTTACGAATAATCTGCCGGTCGATGTGGTGCGTGCGATGGGGGCCGATATCGTGATTGCGGTTGATATCAGCACCCCGCTCATTCGTGGCGAAGATTTGCGTTCGGCGATTGATATTCTCGATCAGCTGACCAATATTCTCAATCAGGGCAATGTACAAAAGCAGATAGAAAGTCTTTCCGACAAGGACTTTTTTATCGTCCCGGAGCTGGATAAATACACCTCGAGCGATTTCAGCCTGGTGCTTGAAAGCATCGGTGTCGGCGCCGAGGCGGTAAAGCCTGTCGAGGATCGCCTGCAAAAGCTCGCGCTTTCCGAGGCGGACTATGGTGCTCACCGTGAACGCATTCTTTCACGCCGGCAGCAGCCGTTCGTGCCGGACTATATCACCATACTGCAGGATTCGGCGATATCCTCAGATGCCTTGCGTGACCGCCTGGCGAGCGAGCCTGCGGTAGCACTCGATCTGGATCGGTTGCATCGCGATATAGAGCGGATTCACGGGCTTGGCATATTTCAATCGGTCGGCTACAGCGTCCGCGACGATTATGGCATTCGGGGGCTGCTCATCCGCGCCCGGGAAAAGTCATGGGGGCCGAGTTACCTGCGTTTTGGCGTACAGCTGGAAGATGATTTCGCAGGCTCCAATACCTACAATCTGACGCTTGGCCTGCGCAGAAAGCCTGTCAACAAACTTGGCGGTGAATTGAGCGGCCTGGTCCGTGGCGGCGGCGAGCCAAAACTCTCGGCCGAGTATTTTCAGCCCTTCAGCAGTCTGGCGGACACTTATGGCTTGGTCGATTTCCAGAATGAGCGCTACGACATCAGCGTATTTTCCGGGAATGACCGGGTGGCTGAATATACGCTCAGGGATTCGGAGTTTGGTGCCTATCTCGGCTTGCAGTATTCCAACTTTGTCGATTTGCGGGCAGGCTTGAAGCGCTCTTTCGGTCGGAGCTATCTCAGAATCGGCGATGAGGATTTTCCGGGCAGCGCTGACTTTGATGATAGCGGGCTTGTTCTGGAGGCCAGGCTCGATACCCTGGATACGGCGATTTTTCCGTCCGGAGGCAGTCGTGCCTTTTTCCGATACAAGCGGCATTTCGAATCACTGGGCGCTGATCTGAATTATACAACTCTGGAGATGAAAGGCTTGTCCGTGAAGTCCTTCGGACTGTTTCGTTTCAAGCTGAATTATTCCTACGCCACGACCCTGGGAGATAACACGCCTGTGCAGGCTTTATTCCGGCTCGGCGGTTTTCAGAATCTAAGCGGCTATACGCAAAATGAACTGGGTGGAACGCATGCGGGTCTGCTCGGGATCGGTACGTATTTTCCAGTTCTGAAGAATCGACTCAGCCAGTTCGAGCGGCCTGTTTATCTGGGTTTGAGTGCTGAAGCGGGTAATGTCTGGCAGGACAACCCACAGCTCAGTTCCTCAGAGCTGATCTATTCAAGCAGTGTTTATCTTGGAACCACCACCCCGCTCGGGCCGGTGTATCTTGGGTTTGGTCAGGCCGAGGAGGGCAGAAGTTCCTTCTACTTTTCGCTTGGGCATGTGTTCTGATGGCGACACTGGATCCCCGACAAAAGCGCTCGGGGATGACCTTTCCTCTATTTCGTCATTCCCTCGCAGGAGGGAATCCGGCTGCGGGCTGTCCGGTGGCGACACTGGATCCCCGACAAAAACACCCTGGGATGACGTTTTTCCGGTTGGACATCGCGGGCAGAAGTGCTTAGCCGACCATGGTATTGAGGTTGAAAATCGGCAACAGAATTGCCAGCACGATCAGCAATACCACGACACCCATAATCAGGATCACCACGGGCTCGAACAAACCCAGAAAAATACTCAATACCGAGTTCAGCTCTCTTTCCTGATGGGTGGCGGCCTTGGAGAGCATCTTGTCGAGTTGCCCTGACTTTTCACCACTGGCGATCAGATGCAGCAGCATCGGTGGAAAATAGCCGGTGCGTTCGAGCGATTTGTTCAGCTGACTGCCTTCGCGAACCTGAACAGCGGCTTTTTTGACGGCTTCGCGCATCGGCCGGTTGGAAATGACCTGCGCGGAAATGTCCAGGGCTTTCAGGACTTCAACGCCACTGGCGGCGAGAATACTCAAAGTTTGGGCAAATTGTGCGGTGTTGAGACCACGGATCAATTTGGTAACGATAGGAATGCGCAGGAGTAGTGTATGCACCCGCATTTTGAATTTCTCCGAACGCATCGCGCGCTTGAATAAAAATACAAGCAGGATGATACCGATAACGATCAGAATGCCCCATTGTTTGACGAAATCGCTTAAAGAAATGACGATCGTTGTCAGAACTGGCAGAGTCTGGTTCATTTCCTGGAAAACCTGTACGACCTGCGGAACCACATAGGCCAGCAGAAAACCCACGATCAACAGCGCGGCGATTACCAGAAAACTTGGATAAATCAGCGCTTTGATCATCGTTTGCCGGGTTGTCTGGCGGTTTTCGGTGTAATCGGCAAGACGTTCAAGTACCGCATCCAGGTGACCGGACCTTTCTCCGGCGTCTACCGTGGCGCGGTAAATCTCCGGAAACACGCGCGGAAAATCGGACATGGCGCTGGCCAGCGTCCGGCCCTCGCGAACCCGTGCACGGACAGAAACCAGCAGCGCCTTGATCTTGGGTTTTTCGGTTTGCCGGCTGACGGCCTCGAGTGCATCGGCGATTGTTGTGCCGGATGAGGTCAGGGTTGCAATCTGGCGGGTGATCAGCGAGAGGTCGTTATTGCTGATGTTGCCGCGAAAGCTGCTTTGGCCGGCCGGGGATTTTTTGTCGCGGCTCTGTCCGCGGCTTTCATTGACCGACAAAGGCGTGAGACTTTGCTCGCGCAGTTTTTGCCGGATCTGGCGCGGATTGTCGCCTTCGAGGACGCCTTTCTTCTCGCGTCCCTTGTCGTCAATTGCTGTGTATTCAAAAGCCGGCATGAATTAGCTGGTCTTGTGCGCGACGCGAAAAACTTCTTCCAGCGAGGTTTCGCCTCTCAGCACTTTTTGTATGCCGTCGTCGAGAATGCCGGGCGTCGAGGCCCTGGCCATAGACTCCAGTGCGTGCTCGCCGGCACCGTCGTGAATCATGTCACGGAGTTTTTGATTGATCATCGAAATTTCATAAATGCCGGAGCGCCCGATATAGCCTGTATGGTTGCAGGTACTGCAACCGTGCGGTGCGTAAATCAGTGGAGCGGATGCCGGATCTATACCCATGGCATGACATTCCGACTCGCTTGCCTGGTGTTGCTGCTTGCAATTCGAGCACAATAATCTCACCAGCCGCTGTGCGATAACACCGATCAGGCTTGATGACAGCAGAAAGGGTTCGACGCCCATGTCACGCAAGCGGGTAATCGCGCCTATTGCTGTATTGGTGTGCAGTGTGGAGAGCACCAGATGACCGGTCAAACTCGCCTGGACGGCAATCTCGGCGGTTTCCTTGTCGCGGATCTCACCAACCATTACAACGTCCGGGTCCTGCCGAAGAATCGCCCTTAGGCCACGCGCAAAAGTCAGTCCGACTTTCGTGTGTACGGCTGTCTGACCGACGCCCTCGATGTAATATTCGATCGGATCCTCGACCGTGAGTATCGTGCGCCGCGAGTTGTTGAGTTTTTCCAGCGCTGCGTAAAGCGTGGTGGTCTTGCCCGAACCGGTCGGACCTGTAACGAGTAAAATGCCGTGCGGCATATCCAGCAGGGTTTCGAGATTGTTGCGGTTTTGCTCGGTCATGCCGAGTTGCTCGAGATCGAGCCGGCCGGCCTGCTTGTCCAGCAGACGGAGTACCACGCGTTCGTGTTGCGGACCGGGCAGGGTGGAAACCCGTATATCCACCGGGTGGCCTGCGATACGGATGGAAATCCGGCCGTCCTGCGGCAGACGTTTTTCGGAGATGTCCAGACCGGCTTGTACTTTGACCCGCGAAATAAGTTGGGCGGTCAGACCGACCGGTGGTTCGATCATTTTCTGCATCACGCCGTCAACGCGATAGCGGATCATCAATTTTTTTTCAAAGGGTTCGATGTGAATATCGGAAGCCTGCTTTCTGACCGCTTCGGTGAGAATCGCGTTGAGAAGCCGGATAACCGGTGCCTCGTCGCTGGATTCCATCAGGTCTTCCGGCTCCGGCATCGATTCATCAATGATGTCGTGCAGGCTCAGGTCGTCGCCGATACCATGCATGATATCAGCGGCCTGATCGGTGTCACCCTCGTAGTAACGCGTCAGCCTCGCGTCGAATTCATCGGCGCTCACCTGCTGTATTTTCAGGGCCTGACCGGCATGGCGTTTGGCTTCCAGCAAGGCAAGCGTACTGACATCCGGGCGGTGGACAAGCGTTAGTCCGTCGGCTTGTTTGTTGTCCAGCAAAACACCGTTGCGTTTTGCATAACCGTAGGGCAGCCCGGAAAATTTCGGCGCCGATTCGGTTGCTGGCGACTCTTCCGGATCGGCAACTAATGTGAGTTCTGCCGACATATGATTCAGTCCGCCTGCACGCTGTCTTCGGAAACGGTTTCGGTTGTCTTGATTTCCTCGACCCATTCGGTTTGTGGCTCGCCCGACACGGGTTTTTCTTGCGCGGGCATGTCCGCCGGTGTTTCAAGCCGGGATTTCTGCTCGATAGCGGTCACGGAGTCTGTATCGATGCTCGACTGCCGTTCCGGCTTTACCGCTTTGCCCTGGTAAAACAACTCCAGTTCCGGCAGCACGGGAATATCGTCCAGGATCGAATCATTGTTCTGGGTATTGTCGAAAAACGACAGTTGTTTGTCACGCAATTCGTTGTATTTGATGTCGCTGTAGTAATCGGCGGACTCGGCGTCACGCAGAATGGTCGGGTGTAAAAACACCATCAGGCTGCGTTTGGATTTTTCCTTGTTGTTGTAACGGAACAGATTGCCGAGTACCGGGATATCGCCGAGCAGGGGAACTTTTTCCTTGCGTTCCTTCAGCTGGTCGTCCATCAGGCCGCCCAGTACCAGGGTTTGTCTGTCTTCAACCAGCACCGTGGTCTTGATCGAGCGTTTGTCGGTGGTGATGTCGGAGGCGCCGGATACCGTGGTTGCGCTGACACTCTCGACATCCTGCTGGATTTCCATCTTGATATTATTGCCTTCGTTGATTTGCGGCTTGACCTTGAGGCTGATGCCGACATCGCGCCGTTCGATGGTGGTGAACGGGTTCGAGTTGTCCGACGACAGTGTTTGTCCGGTTACGAAGGGCAGGTTCTGACCAACCACGATTTCGGCTTCCTGATTATCCATGGTAACCAGGGTTGGCGTTGACAGAATATTGTTGTCCGCATCGGAGGCGATGGCGGTCAGCAGAAAACCAAAATCGATGCCGCTGGTGCCGAACCGGCCGAGCGCCAGCGACAGGCCGCCGCTGAGGCTCGTGCCCTGGCTGGCGATTGAACCGACCAGGTTTTGCGTTGCACCGCCGAGGTTGGTATAGCCGGCGGGGCGGTTTTCATTAGTGCCGTCGACGATGTAGTTGGCGCCGATTGCCGAAGAACTGGATTCAGACAGTTCGGCGATAATCGCTTCGACCAGTACCTGTGCGCGGCGGATGTCCAGTTTGTCGATAACGCTGAGGATATTGCGCATTTCATCGGGCGGCGCGGTAATGATCAGCGAGTTGGTGTCTTCGTCGGCTTGTATATCGACGTTTGGCTGCGTATTTTCAGTGGCACTGCTGCTGGGTCGGCGGATTAGAGTCGGTACCGCATTGCCGGCGGCATTGCTTGCCGAGGGCGCTGCGGTGCCTGTGTCTGAGCCTGAGTCGGAGCCCGATGAGCTGGTGCCGATCTTTGCCTGACCTTGCGAAACGCCGTTCAGAACCGTTACCACGTCAGCCGCGTTGGCGTAGCGCAGGTAGACCACACGTGTATTACCGCCGGATTCGACAGGTGTATCCAGGTTTGCAATAAGTCCCCGGATACGCAAACGCACGGCCTGGTCACCGCTGATCAGTATGCTGTTGGTGCGATCGTCGGCGGCAAGCTTCATGGCTCCGACAGTTTGCCCGCCCTTGGCGGCGTTGCTTTCCAGCGAACCGATAATCCTGACCAGTTCCCGTGCCGAGGCATGCGCAAGCTGAATCACTTCTATAGCCGCACTATCGGGCCGGTCGATACGTTTGATGATGGTGGTCAAGCGGCTGATATTGGCCGAACGGTCGGTGATGATCAGTGAGTTGGTCGCCGCATAAGCCGCGAGGTGACCCTGCTGCGGCACCAGCGGCCGCAGGATGGGAACCAGCTGTGCGGCAGGCACGTTGACAATCGGTACGACCTGTGTGACCAGCTGATCGGTTTCCTCCTTGCTGTTACCGAGCATTGGTACCGGACCCTGCTTGGCGGTGACATCCGGGACGATTTTTATCAGATCACCGGTAGGGACCGCGGAATAACCGTGCACCTGCAGAACTGACAAGAACACCTGATAGAGTTGCTCCGAATCCATCGGCTCGGCGGACACGACGGTGACTTTCGCCTTGACCCGAGGATCGATAACGAAGTTTTTTCCGGTTTGCTTGGAGACCGTGGCGATCAGCGATTGAATATCGGTATTCTTGAGGTTCAGAGTGAAGTTTTCTTCATCCTCTTCCTGCGCAAGCACGCCGGTCGTGCCGAATAGTTGTAAAACCGTGCAAAGCGTCGCTGTCAGCAGCAGTTCTTTTATGCCTTGTTTTTTCAAATCGTTTCTCGATCGATTGGGTGGTGTATAAGGTCGTGCAAGTGTCAATACAGCGGATTAATCGTCTGTACAGGAATACTAGTTCACTTTCCGGGCATTCATGTTCAGCTTATCCAATAAATAATTCATTTCTGTTTCTATAGAAGAATTGTGCCTATCTGCGTCAAGAAGCCGGTGTTTTGGTGGAATTATCAATCTTCGCCGTACCTGGCGGTGAAAATGCTCCGTAATCCTGGCGGTTTTTCCCTGTTTATTGCTCGAGCGAAATCATTACCGGCACCTGTATGCCGTCGCGTAATACCGTTAATTCGATGCTGTCAGCCTTGACCAGCTTGCGCAAAGCGCGGATGCCTTGTTTTTGACTGTTCAGGTCGATGCCGTTGACCTGCGTGATGACATCGTTGGCCATAATGCCTTGGGATTCGAGGATTTCCGGATTTTGTTTGGGTTGCAGCCGGTAGCCGACGAGTTTACCGCCTTCCTGGTAAGGTGTGGCGCTGACGATTTTACCCAGCATCGACGGATTCTTGACCAGTTTGTCGCGCAGGGCGCGTGGCGATGAAGGCAGCTCTACCGGCGCGCCGCTGTCGGCACCCGCGTTGTAAGTCACGCCCGGAGTTGCGCCTACCCGCGGCAGCGCGATCGGTTGTACATCTTCGGGCAGCCTGAGCGTTTCCTCGCGGCCCCGGTTCTCGATAATGACGCGATCGGGATAAACGGCTTTAAGCGTTGCGTTGCCGATTTTGTCGCCGATTCCGTAGACTTCTTCGTCCCGCCCGCCGGACGAGATGATTGCAACCGCCAGTTCGGCCGGATGGTAGGCGAAAACACCGGCCAGCGTCAGATTCAGCTTGGTTTCCGGAGCGTCTTTAGGCGTGGTGTCCTCGACGATTTCCTGCTTGCCGGCTTCACCAAACAGATGCGCGCCGGCGATCTGCTGGCTGAGACCGGAAGGATTTTGCGCCTGTGTGGCCTGACGAACGGCCGGTGCGGCGATTTGTCCGCGACTCGTTTGTCCGTTTGGTTCGGGAATCAACTGAATGGTCAGGCTCGCCAGCGCATAGGCTATCGCGATGGTCAATGCCAGCATGACCCACTTCAACCATCTGTTTTGTGCTTGTGCTGTCAGCGCCATTGTATTCAAAGGTATAAACTCGTCATTAGCATGCTTGCTGTCATTGTGAAACTATCGGTTCGTTTTTGCGGTCGGAGCAAAAGCGATGGCAAATAATTGTTTGAATAGATGCCTGAAAGCAAGATTCGTTCACAGCAACAGGAATGTAGCCTACCTTCAGGTCGTTCGGAATTACCTGTTGCTAACCCTGCCTTGTTTAAGTGACCGCTGTATGTAGGCAGGTAAATCGGCCAAGGGCACGTGGTTGCCGGTCTGGTGTAGTATCGGGACCACGATTATCGGTATTTGTAGCGAACGCATACACAGGTAAGGAGAACAGCAGTTCGATGAAAGATTTCTTTAAACAGTTTTTTAACGATCACATGAGTGTTGAGCAGGCGCAGGCTGATGACGAGAAGCGGATCAGAATTGCAGCAGCGGCCTTGATGATAGAAGTGGCTAAAGCGGATTTTGCGATGGAGCATGATGAGTTGGAGCGGATCGAGCAGATTCTGCAAACAACTCTGGCGCTCGATCCTGAGGAGTTACTCGAGTTGATAGATCTTGCTCAGCAGGAGAGTCGTGACTCGACATCCTTGCATGCGTTTACCCGCCTGATTCATGATGAATACACGATGGAACAGAAAATACGCTTGTTTGAACAGCTATGGCAGGTCGCCTATGCCGATGGTCAGCTGGATAAATACGAAGAATATTTACTGCGAAAAATTGCCGATCTGATTTATTTGCCGCACCAACATTTTGTGCAAAGCAAACTGCGGGTACTTGAAGAGCTTGGACTGGGCTAGTTTCCGGGCCGGTGAAAAATAAAAAAGGCGCGTATCGATAACGCGCCTTTTTTGTGTCCGGATTTTTTCTGGACGGTTTACACCATATCCTTCAGGCCTTTCAGGGGCAGGATTTTAACGACTTTACGAGCCGGTTTTGCCTTGAAGATAGTCGGTTCACCGGTAAAGGGGTTGGTGCCTTTACGAGCTTTGGTCGCCGGTTTTTTAATTACCTTGATTTTCATCAGGCCGGGCAGGCTGAAATAACCCGGACCCCGGGCAGCAAGGTTTGCCCCGATAATAGTCGACAGTGAGTCCATTACGGCAGAAACGTCCTTGCGGCTGAGTTCGGTTTGCTCGGCGAGCAGTGTCAGGATTTCAGACTTGGTTGGCGGCTTGGCGCCGACAGTAATTCTTTTCGCGGTAGTTTTCTTGGCGGTAGCTTTTTTCGCTACGGTTTTCTTGGCGGCGGTTTTCTTCGCTGCGGTCTTCTTGGCAGTGGTTTTTTTCGCGGCAGTTTTCTTTGCTGCGGTTTTCTTGGCGGTGGTTTTCTTTGCTGCAGTTTTCTTGGCAGCAGTCTTTTTCGCTACGGTTTTCTTGGCGGCGGTTTTCTTCGCTGCAGGTTTCTTTTTTGCGACCATGGAATTAAGTCCTCGGTAGGTGAATGATCTATTGCGAGCCTGTTGTGTTAGCAGGCGTGTCTCCCAAACAACTATACATATAGACTAAAAATTTCTTAACACTACGCTATTGCGCGCGAAAGTTAGCATATATAAGCAGTCGGGTAAAAGCATTTTTCAAGCCACAGGTTCTTTATTTAAAGGTATTTTACGTTGCGGGGCCGAAAAACGCTTTATATGTAGC
>JAGRHW010000109.1 GCA_020444765.1 Gammaproteobacteria bacterium
TGGCGACCGTCAGATCACATTCGATTCCGCCACGGTTGTTCAGCATCTGGGTATAAATCAGGCTGCCGACTGGTTTGTCGATATCGTTTGCGCAGATCCAGTCCAGCGCACGCCTGGCATCTTTGCCGACCAGCAGAAATTTTGCAAACGAGGTTTGATCAAATAATCCAACCCGTTCCCTGACCGCCTGGTGCTCATTGCCGACATGCTCGAACCAGTTCGACCTGCCGAAGGAATAGATGTCTTTTGCCTCGACGCCTTCAGGGGCAAACCAGTTCGGCCGCTCCCAACCGAGTTTTTCGCCGAAGCAGGCGCCTTGCCGCTGCAGGGTTTCATACAACGGCGAGCGGCGAACCGGACGCGCAGAGGTATGCTCCTCATGCGGCCAGGCCATGGTGTAATGCTTGGCATACATTTCGCCGGTGCGCGCCCGGACCCAGTTGACATCGCGATGCGCCGGGCCGAAGCGGCGAATGTCCACCGCCCACAGATCGTAGGGCGGCTCCCCGCCGACGATCCATTCCGCCAGCGCCTTGCCCGCACCGCCGCCGGAAGCGATGCCGAAAGCATTAAAGCCCGCCGCGACAAAATAGTTTTTGACTTCAGGCGCTTCGCCCAGAATAAAATTGCCGTCCGGGGTGAAGCTTTCCGGTCCGTTGATCAACTCCTTTACACCGGCCGTTTCGAGCGCCGGCACTCTTGGCATGGCGAGCGCCAGCAACTGCTCGAAGTGATCCCAGTCCGGATTCAACAGACGGAAATTGAAGTTTTCCGGAAAGCCTGATTCGGCCCAGTTCTGCGGATTGGGTTCATAACCGCCCATCACCAGACCACCGACCTCCTCCTTGTAATAAGTCAACCGGTCCGGATCACGCAGCGTGGGCAGATCCGCCGTAATGCCGTCGATCGGTTCAGTGACCATGTACTGATGCTGCATGGAAACCAGCGGAATGTTGACACCGGCCATAGTGCCAAATTCACGCGCCCACTGTCCGCAGCAGTTGACCAGCACTTCGCAACGGGTTTCACCCTGAGAATGCCTGATTCCGCTTACCCGGCCGTTTTCCAGGGAAACGCCAAGCACCTCGCAATCCTCAAAGATCTTCACCCCGCCCAGTCGCGCACCCTTGGCCAGTGACTGGGTGATATCGGATGGATTGGCCTGCCCGTCAGTCGGTAAAAACGCGGCACCGACCAGATCTGAAATATCCATCATCGGCCACAATTCCTTGGCTTCAGACGGCGTCAGTATCTGCATATCCAGACCGAAGCTTTGCGCGGTGGTTGCCTGACGTTTGATTTCGATCATGCGCTGTTCATTACAGGCCAGACGCAGACCGCCATTTTTCTTCCAGCCGGTCGCCAGGCCTGTTTCCTTTTCCAGGCGGTCGTAAAGCTCTATCGAATGCCCGAGCAACTGGGTGATGCCGGCCTGGGAACGCAGTTGTCCGACCAGCCCCGCGGCATGGAATGTACTGCCGCTGGTGAGTTTATGGCGTTCAAGCAAAACGATATCTTTCCATCCCGATTGCGCAAGATGGTAGGCCGTGGAACAGCCGACGATACCGCCACCAACGATTACCACTCTTGCATTTTTTGGAACAGTGTTCATAGAGGCATCCATTTGTTCATGAGTATTGTTGTTGATGCGTTTGCAGCGCTTTCTCAAAAGAGTCGAGGTTTTCCCGCGTATAGCCGGCGTAATCAAAATCAAGATCCGAGTGAATTTCCGACACCATGCTCCACATCGTTTCGCGCAACAGCGATGCGCATTTCATCGCCGAATATTTTTTGCCAAGCCCGACATCTACAGTGCCGCCGTAATAACGCTCCAGCAACGCGTTCTCCTCCGCTTCGCTGAAACCGTTATTGGAAGCCAGGCCGCCAAGATCGAACAGCGCGGAGTTAAAACCGGCGTAGTCCCAGTCGATAAGCCACAGACGCGAACCGTCATCCATAAAGTTGGCCGGCAGCAGATCGTTATGACCAAACACCAGGCTTATCGGGCCGACGTGTTCCTCGAGTTCTGCCGCAATGTCCATAAAGCCGGCAAGCCGTGGCGTCCATTCGCTGCCGCCTTCCCGCAGTGTTCTGGCATAATCCCGCAGCACCTGAAAAACCCAGAACACCAGGGCCGGCCCCTTGAAACAAGCCGGGATCTCCCGGTGCGTGCGCTGAATCAGGTCGACAATTTTCGGCAGGTTCTGTGGATTCCGGACATCTTCTGCGGTCAGCGTTTTGGCCTCGATATGTTGCAACACCATAATGCCTGATCCGGCGTGGACAACGGCCGGCGAAATACCCGCCTCGCTGGCGGCACGACTGGCGGCAAGCTCATTGAAGCGCATGATGCCGTGTTCCGGAATATCCTTGCCGACCCGGACAAAAAATTTTGTCGCGCCATCGGTGACGATAAAATTTTTATTGGTAATACCGCCGTCGATGGGATTGATTTCGATATCGTTTTTCCAGATGCCCAGCCGGCTTATTTGATCAAATATCTCTTCCATCAGTCACGCAACCCCAACTGCTTTTTCTTTCTGACGACCCAGGCGCCAATCATCCGGTCCGCGGTAATCGCGATGAATGCAACTGCAAGCCCGGCAACGATTCCGCGCCCCGTGTCCGCTTTGGTCAGGGCAATATAGACTTCCTGCCCCAGATCCCGGGTTCCCACCAGGGCGGTTATCACCAGCATCGACAAGGCCATCATTATGGTTTGATTAACGCCCAGCATGATTTCCGGCAAGGCAATCGGTAACTGTACCCGCCGGAGTATCTGCAGGCGTGTACAACCCATCGCGCGTGACGCTTCGATAATTTCATGCGGCACTTGGCTGATGCCGTGAATCGTGTAGCGGATGGCGGGCGCGATCGAATAGGCGATAATCGCAAGCATTGCCGAGAAATCCCCGACCCTGAACAACATCACGACCGGAATCAGATAGACGAACGAAGGCAATGTCTGCAGGGTATCAATCATGACCTTGATTACGCGATGCACCGGCTCGCTCCAGGATGCCCACATGCCGAGCGGAATCCCGATGGCGGTCGCAAAAAGCACCGATACACCGCACAGATAAACAGTGACCATGGCTTTTTGCCACTGCCCGGTGACAACGATAAAAAGCGTCAGCAAACTGGTCGTCAGCGACAATCGCCAGCCACCCAGGCGATAGGAAAGTATCGCCACAAAACCCACCACGACGATCCAGGGCAGAGACAGCAGAAAACGCTTGACCGGTATCATGACGTTGAGCAACAGAAAGGACTTGAAGGCGTCGAGCTGATCGAAGTAATTGACATTGATCCACTTCACCGCCTCCGACCAGAACGTGCTGGTCGTCAGTTGCTTAGACTCGGGAAAGGTGTCGATTGCCGGAATAAAGTGACCGGCAATCCAGAGCAAGATTATCGCAAGCCCGGCAGTCATCAGATATTTATTGCGCGCCAGAAACCCTGACAGCTCGGGTCGCTCGGTCACCGTGGTTTTTTTCGCCAGCGCCTGGCTCAGGCGATCCAGCGCTATGGCCAGCAGGGTTATTGCAAGCCCTGCCTCAAGTCCGCCGCCGATATCGAGCCGGCGCAGCGCCGCCAGCACATCGTAACCGAGCCCGCCGGCACCGATCATCGAGGCAATAATCACCATATTCAATGACAGCATAATGACCTGATTGACCCCGACCATCAGCCCGCTTCGCGCCGCCGGCACCTGCACACGCCATAACAGTTGTCCCGGTGTACAGCCAGCCATGCGGCCGTACTCGACCAGTTGTCCGGGCACCTGCTTCAAGGCCAGTATGGTGATACGGATCATCGGCGGCGTGGCGTAGATCATGGTGGCAATCATCGCGGCCACCGCGCCGAAACCGAACAGAAACAGGATCGGCACGAGATAAGCAAAGACCGGTACGGTCTGCATGATGTCGAGCACCGGCGTCATCGCCCGCTCGAAACGCGGATGCCGGAATCCGAGTATACCCAGCAGCAAACCGGCGATCACACCAAAGGGAACAGCGATGGCGATCGAACTCAGCGTCAACATCGCACTTTGCCAGCGGCCAAACACCGCCATATAGACAAAACAGGCGCCGACAAATAGTGCAAGCCGCCAGCCGCTTATCCGAAGCGCAGTCAGAACGAACATCAGGCTGACCGCAAGCCAGGGCATTTTCTGCAGCACGACCGGCGCACCGGGGTCGGCGGAAAAGCTAAAACCGTTGGCCAACAGGCCGCCCGCCGCACGTAGCGGCCATTCAAGCAGCCAGGCTATCGAACGGGTAAGCTCCTTAAAGGTAAAAAGACCGAGATCGAAATCCTCGATCAGCCACTTCATGAAGTCGCTGATCCAGAAGCGTAAAGGGACAATCATGTTCTTGGGGTAATTTTGCAGCCATTGGACGGATTCCGGCAGATATTCCCGGAAAACAGTCAATACAAGCACGGTAATGGCAAAAAGAACCCAGACGAGGTTGTGCCTGTTTTTACCGGTCGCCCCTGCTCCAGACAAACGATTGGCTGCGATATCGTTCATTGGCGGCTATGATTGCCGACAAGCACATTCATCACATCTCTGGAGGTCAGGGTACCGACCAGCGCCCCGTTAGCGTCGATTACGCCAACTTCACCATCGGTATGGATCACGTCGGCCGCGAAATCCTCGACCCGTGCTGCCGCATCGACCGTCTGCGCGTAGCTTTTTGCTTCAAAATCGCGTGACATGATCGATCTTGCCTTGAGTACCTTGACGCGCGGAATTTCGCGGGTGAAATCCGCGACATACCCGGTCGCCGGATTCAACACCAGTTCTTCCGGACTACCGATCTGAACGATCTTGCCATCCTGCATGATGGCGATCCGGTCGGCCAGACGTATCGCTTCGTCAAAGTCGTGGGTAATAAAAACGATGGTCTTTCTGAGCACACTTTGCAAACGCATGAATTCGTTTTGCATCTCCCGGCGGATCAGCGGATCCAGGGCGGAAAACGGTTCGTCAAGAAACCACACTTCGGGTTCGACCGCCAGGGAGCGCGCGATACCGACGCGTTGTTGCTGACCACCGGAAAGTTCTCTCGGGTAGTAACTTTCGCGTCCCTTCAGACCGACCAGTTCGATCATGTCGTAGGCGCGCTTTTCCCTGTCCCGGCGATTGACGCCGCGGATGGAAAGCGGAAACGCGACGTTGTCGAGCACGTTCAGGTGCGGCAGCAGGGCGAAGTGCTGAAAGACCATACCCATTTTATGGCGACGCACGTCGATCAGTTCTTTTTCCGGCATTGACAGAAGATTGTCGCCGTTGAACACGACACTGCCCGCCGTCGGTTCTACAAGCTTGGTCAGGCAGCGTACCAGGGTTGACTTACCGGAGCCGGACAAGCCCATGATGATAAAGATTTCACCTTCATGGATATCAAAGCTGGCGTCCTGTACCGCGGCGACCAGGCCGGCATCCTGCAGCGCCTGGATATCGGGCGTACCGGTGACGGCGGACCTGATCAGGTCCGCGCTGCCACCGAAGAATTTCCATACGCCCTTACAACTGAGCTTGACCGGCCGCTCGTGCATTAGTTCCGAACTCCGCACAATCAGTTACATTCGGTCCAGCCCTTCCAGGTGTCCTCATTGGTCTTGATCCAGTTATCGACGACTTCTTCGACCGACTTGCCATCGAGGTCCACTTCGCCAACCATGGTACCGACGGTCTGGTTGTCAACGGTGAACTTTTTGATAGCCTGGTAAGCGCAGGGCCACTTTTCCTCGCCTGCTTTCCAGCCGACTTTCTTGATCCAGCCGCTGGGCTTGGCGCAGTCATAAGCCATGTTCGGATTGACGCCAACTGACGGATCGTTGTAACACTCATCGCTGTATTCGGGGAACTGGATAAACTCGCCTTCAAACTTGATCGGCGCCCAGTGCGGCGTATAAACCCAGCCGATCCACGGCGCTTTTCTCTGATAGGCGGATTCAAGCTCGGCAAATAATGCAGCATCGGTCCCGGCGTGCACCACTTCGAAGTCCAGCTCCAGGGCCTCGACACGTTCGTCGTCGAACCCGCCCCAGGTCACCGGCGCACCAAGATAGCGCCCGCTCGGTGCTGTTTCAGCGGTGGAGAATAATTCGGCGCAATCATTCAGTGCCTGCCAGTCCGGCAGACCGGGACATTTTTCTTTCATATAGATCGGATACCACCACTCTTCGATCGCCTGCATCCCTGTTTCACCGAGATCGACCGTGTTACCGGTCGCCAGGCTTTTCTCCATGGCTTCCTTACCGGTGGTCTGCCACATTTCCATAGCGATGTGCAGATCACCGGATTCAAGCCCCGCGAACTGCGCGAGATAATCTGCCTGCTGATATTTGATGTTGTAGCCCATGTCCTGCAGCACACGGCCCATCAGGTTGGTGGTGATCAACTGACCGGTCCAGTCGTGCAGCGTCATAATGATCGGGTCTTTGGATTCCACTTCGGCACTGGCGTTGAACGTTGTCAGGCAGGCTAGAAGTAATGCGCTAAAAACACCTTTGCGAATCTTGTGTGACATGTACGTTTCTCCGGTAGTGTTATCTGTTGGTTTCGGCGACCCGGAAGGGGCAGCGGTACGGGCTGAACTCCTGAATTGGAATTTTGGAATTGAGTAAAGAATTTATCCCGATTACACCCAAATATCAAAACATTTCCAAATTATTTATGTAATTTTGTTGTTTTTTGTTGCTGTTAAACGCTGAATCCCCGAGAATCATTACTCATGCAAGACACCACACCTTTATCCAGACACGAATCGGAAATACTCCAGACCGTTCGCGCGCGCGGCTCTTGCTCCATTGTCGAGCTGGCCGCTCTGCTTTCCGTTTCCGATGAAACCGTTCGCCGGCACGTGCAGCCGCTGGTCAAAAAAGGTCTGGTGCACCGCGTCCACGGCGGCGTGGTGCTGCCCGAGCAGGAGGCACCGTTCAGGCGACGTCTGGGAGAAAACCAGCAAGCCAAGGAAGCGATCGCCAGACAGGCGGCGAGTCTGATCAACAACGGGGATTCGCTGTTTATCGACAGCGGCGCAACCACCAACTACGTCGCGATGGCGCTGGCCACGCATCGCAATCTGTCGATCGTGACCAACTCGATCGATATCGCCCGGACGCTGGCAACCAGAAACAACAACCGTGTTTACATGGCCGGCGGTGAACTGCGCAGCGATGACGCCGCCTCGTTCGGCAAATCGGCCGTGGATTTTATCCGGCAGTTCGGCGTAAAACGCGCCATTCTCTCAATCGGCGCAATGAACAGCCAAGGCGAGTTCTTTAATTTTCACCTCGAGGAAGCGCAGATTTCACAGGCCGGCATTCAAGCTGCCGAGCAGGTGATCATGGTCGCCGATCACTCAAAATTCTCCCGCAAGGGACTGGTCAGGGTTTGTGGTTTGCAGGAGGTCGACATTCTGATCTCCGACAAAGCACCGCCAAAAGCGCTGGCCAAGGCAGCGGCGCAGACCAAGACAGCCATCATGGTCGCGAAGTAATACATGCCCGGATTTTCTGTCTCCACACAATCCGGACAAACCCGGATCGGCAGCCGCCGCCGACAGGGGTTTTGGACCGGCGCCTGACGATTATTGTCGGGAATGCTGTTAGCATACCGGACCGCAGACAGCCGCCAAGCTGCGCCGTTCTGTAGCGAAACATGAGCGGATAAGCGTAGTATTGGCATACTCGCGGTTCGACCTTCTCCGGACCGCCCGACAAGACACCAAGACAATTAAGGAGGCGGCAATGCCCGGACCGATGTCATTTGATGAATTGAAGGAAAACGTGAGCAACGGCTCCATCGATACGGTGCTGACCTGCATGGTCGATATGCAGGGCCGCTTACAGGGCAAGCGCTTTCTGGCCGCGCATTTCGTCGACAGCGCCTGGCAGGAAACCCATTGCTGCAATTACCTGCTGGCGACCGATCTGGACATGGCCACACCCGACGGCTATGCCGCCACCAGCTGGCAGGCCGGCTACGGCGACTATGTCATGAAGCCCGATCTGAGCACCATCCGCCCCGTGCCCTGGCTGGACGGCACGGTGATGGTGCTCTGCGACGTACTCGATCATCACACGCACGAGCCGGTGCCGCATTCGCCCCGCGCTGTTTTAAGACGCCAGATCGCCCGCGTCGAGGCGCTGGGTCTGACGCCGATCATGGCGACCGAGCTGGAGTTTTTCCTGTTTGCCAAAAGCTATGACGAGATCGCCCGATCCGGCTACCGCGATCTGCAACCGATCAGCCTGTATAACGAGGATTATTCGATTTTGCAGACCACCCGCGAAGAACACGTGATGCGCCCCTTGCGCAATCACCTCTACGCGGCCGGCATTCCGGTGGAAAACTCGAAAGGCGAAGCCGAGGCCGGTCAGGAAGAACTGAACATCAAGTATGCCCCCGCCATGGACACCGCCGATTACCATACGATCGCCAAGCACGCGACCAAGGAAATCGCCCAGCAGCAGGGACATGCCGCGAGCTTTTTACCCAAATGGCATGCCGACCGCGTGGGCTCCGCCGCGCATGTACACCAGTCCTTATGGAAAGACGGTAAAAACATCTTTCACGACCCTGAAGCTGAATTCGGCATGTCCGAACTGATGCGCCACTATCTGGCGGGGCTTATTCAATTTGCGCCGGACATGACGTTTTTCATGGCGCCTTACGTCAACAGCTACAAGCGCTTTGCCAAGGGCACATTCGCGCCGACCAAAACATCCTGGTCAGTGGATAACCGCACCGCCGGCTTCCGCCTCTGCGGCGCCGACAGCGCGGCGGTCAGGGTCGAGTGCCGAATTCCGGGCTCGGACATCAACCCCTACCTGGTGCTGGCCGCGCAACTGGCCGCCGGGCTGGCCGGCGTAGAACAGAAGATCGAGCTGGCGCCACCCTCGACAGGCGATCTGTACACAGCCGAAAAAGCCGGCGAGATCCCGAAAAACCTGCGCGACGCCAGCGAAACCCTGAATAACTCAAGCATGTTACGCGCGGCGATGGGCGACGATGTCATCGACCACTACGGCCGCTGCGCCAGCTGGGAACTGGAAGAATTTGACCGCGTGGTCACCGACTATGAAATTATCCGTGGATTTGAAAGGTCCTGAAAACCATGACTAAAACCATTAAATGTATTTCCCCGATCGACGGCTCGATCTATGTCGAACGGCCTGTGCTCAGCGCCGAAGCCGCCAGGCAGGCAGTTGGCAAGGGACGCGCCGCGCAACGGGCCTGGGCCGCCCGACCCTTGTCCGAACGTATCGAGCTGGTTCTCAAAGGCGTTGAAAACGTCGGCGCCATGAATGACGAGATCGTCCCCGAGCTTGCCCACCAGATGGGCCGACCGGTCCGTTACGGCGGGGAATTCGGCGGCTTTCGCGAGCGCTCCGTCTACATGGCGGAAATCGCCGAACAGGCACTCGCGCCGATCATGCTGGAAGATTCTGATGTCTTCAAACGCTATATCGCCCGTGAACCGCAAGGTCTGGTGCTGGTCATAGCGCCCTGGAATTACCCGTTTATGACCGCCATCAACACCGTTGCTCCGGCGCTGATCGCCGGCAATACGGTCATGCTGAAACATGCAAGCCAGACCCCGCTTGTCGGCGAGCGCATGGCGCAGGCTTTTCATGCGGCCGGTGTTCCCGAAGACGTGTTCCAGAATGTTTTTCTGGATCACGCCAGCACTTCGGAACTGATTGCCGCCAAATCATTCGATTTTGTGAATTTTACCGGTTCGGTCAATGGCGGTCGCGCCATCGAACAGGCTGCGGCCGGTACTTTCACCGGCATCGGCCTGGAACTCGGCGGCAAGGACCCCGGTTACGTAATGCAAGACGCGGACCTCGACGCGGCGGTCGATACACTGATCGACGCGGCCATGTATAACGCCGGGCAATGCTGCTGCGGTATCGAACGCATCTATGTGCAGGAATCCCTGTTCGACCGTTTTATCGACAAGGCCGTGAGCATTGTCTCGGCCTATAAACTCGGCAATCCGCTGGCGCAGGAAACCACCCTCGGGCCGATGGCTCAGGAGCGCTTTGCCAACGAGGTTCGCAGCCAGATCTCCGATGCGGTGGCCGCGGGCGCCAAAACGCTGATCGA
>JAGRHW010000010.1 GCA_020444765.1 Gammaproteobacteria bacterium
ACTTGTATTACCGCCTGAATGTTTTTCCGATCGATATGCCACCGCTGAGCGAAAGGACCGAAGATCTGCCGCTGCTGGTCAATGAATTGATCACCCGTCTGGAGCATGACAAGCAATCTTCGGTTCGCCTGACGCCGGCTGCGGTCATGGCGCTTTGCAGTTACTCCTGGCCTGGCAATGTGCGTGAACTGGCCAACCTGATGGAGCGCCTGACGATTCTGCATCCTTTCGGTGTTGTCGACGTAAAGGATCTGCCGGAAAAAATGCGTCCGCATGGAACCGATAACGCCGACGCCGAAGAGGGCAGTGAAAGAAGCAGCCAGGTCACTGAAATGCTGGCCGGTATGCCGATCGTCTCCCTGAACAGCCAGCCGCGTCTGCCCCGTGAAGGCATGAATTTAAAACAATACCTGACGGACATAGAAGTTGCGCTGATCCAGCAAGCGCTGGACGACAGCAACGGTGTCGTGGCGCATGCCGCAACCCGCTTGTCGATTCGCCGCACCACGCTGGTTGAGAAAATGCGTAAATACAACATTACCCGTACGGAAGAAATGGCCTGATCCCAGACGCCTGTTTATAAACTGCCCGGAACCTCCTTTACCCGGGCAGTTCAGATCAACACTTCTCTAGCGTCGTCAATTTCTTGGCATGTCGGCGTCTCGATCATGGATCGTCTGCAAACCGTCTGATAACACTCACTATTCCCGATTAACCTCTGCAGCCTGCGTTTTTACAGGCTGTGCGCGTTTGATTTGGCGGACAAAAACGCCGCCACGGACCGAAATTTGCGTTAAAGATCCCTGATCCGGGGACTACCGCGGTAAGGATTTAAAACTCTTTAGCCTTAAATGACCCGCAAGGCATACAAATTGCTCGCCTTGCCTCTCAGGAGCGGATTCTCCTGAAGATCCGCATAAAACAAGGGATTGAATCAGAGTGTCATTATGAATAACAGCATCGATTCTACAGCTCTGCTGTCTCAACTGAAGATTATGGCCGGAAAGGCGGGCATTCCGCCGGCGGAAGTGCAGGAAGCTACGCATAACCGGACCGGTTTTACCGAGCTTCTTCGTAATTCCGTACAGTCCGTCAACGAGCGTAAAGAGAGTGCGGCGGAACTTGCCAAGGCATTTGAGCTTGGCGACCCGTCTGTTGACCTGTCACAGGTGACCATTGAAATACAGAAAGCGAGAATCGCCTTCGAGGCGCTCTCCCAGGTACGCAACAAGGTGATATCCGCGTACAAGGAAATCATGAATATGCCTTTATAAGCGCATATAAACGATAGCTGAAGATGCCTGTAATAACTTTAACTAAAAGCGTGCAGCTTATATGAGTATTGCTCAAGAAAGTCAGAAGCCGGGTTTGCTGGATTATACTGCTCGCGCACTTGGCTCGCCGCAGCTGGGTGCGCTGGTTGCGCTTGCTGCTGCGCTGACTCTTGGCGCCGGATTGATTCTCTGGTCCATAAAGCCAAGCATGGTGCCGTTGTTCGAACAGGTGGATCGACAGGAAGTCGCGCAGATTCTGGATGTTTTGCGTACAGAAAATGTGGTCTACGAAATCCAGCCCAAGACGGGGCTGGTGATGGTCGCGCAGGACAAGGCCGACAGTATCCGTATGAAACTTGCAGCTGAAGGCATTCCGGGGACCTACAGCACCGGTATGGAGATGCTCCAGCAAGAGCAGTCTCTGGGTACCAGCCAGTTCATGGAATCAAACCGCTATCAGCACGCGCTGGAAACCGAGTTGAGCCGGACGATCAGCAGTATGCGTAATATCGACAGTGCGCGCGTACATCTGGCGATACCCAAGCAATCGGTTTTTATCCGCAACCGCGCAAAATCGTCCGCGTCTGTAATGGTCAAGTTGTTTCCCGGCCGAACGCTGGAAAAAGGTCAGGTGTTGTCGATTGTCAACCTCGTGGCCTCGAGTATTCCCTATCTCGAGTCGTCTCAGGTGACGGTTGTCGATCAGTGGGGCAAATTGTTTTCATCCCAGGACGATGGCAGCGGCAGCAACGAAACAAGCAAGCAATTCGAATACACGCGGCAGCTGGAAAGTCTGTATGCAAAACGGATCGAAGCGCTGCTGGCACCACTGGTCGGAGAAGGAAACGTTCGCGCGACCGTGACCGCCGATATCGATTTTTCGACCAATGAACAAACCCAGGAACTGTTCGAAGGTGATGCCGCGCAAATCCGCAGCGAACAGAGCCAGGATCAGATCATGAAAAACGGCGGTGCCGCGCTTGGAATTCCGGGTGCGCTGTCCAATCAGCCACCGGTTGCCGGTACCACCGATCCCAACGCAGTCGGTCCCAATCAGCCGAAAAATGCCGACGAACCGGTGAATTCGATGCGTAACTCCACGCGCAATTACGAGCTGGATAAAACCATCACCCATCAACGCAAGGCGCCCGGCACGATTCGCCAGGTATCCGCGGCGGTCATCATCGATGATCACAAGTCGGTAAACGAAGCCGGTGAAGTGGTCAGAACACCCTTGACGGCCGAGGAAATCGCTAAATTTACAAGTCTGGTTCGAGAGGCTGTGGGTTTCAGGGAAATACGTGGCGACAGTGTCGTGGTGTTGAATCAGTCCTTTCAGCCGCCGCAGGAAATTCAACCGGTCGAACCTTTACCGGTCTGGGAGCAGCCCTGGTTCTGGGGCGCCGGCAAACAATTGCTGGCTGGCTTCGGTGTGCTCTTGTTGATCCTGATGGTGGTACGACCGGCCATGCGTAATCTGAAACCCGGCAATCAGCTGGTGGCGGCAAACGGTAAGGGCGGAACCCTGCATGTGGAGGTCGGTGACGATCCGTCTGATGAATCGTCTCAATCCGATCGCAGCAAGCTGGAAGCACCGAAACAGGTTTATGGCGACATCCTCAATATGGCGCGCGCCATGGCCGACGAAGACCCGAAACGGGTTGCCAAGGTTGTAAAAGATTGGGTAGGCAGCGCCGATGACTGAGGAGTCTTCAGCCAGCATATCCTCAGTTTCCGATGCGCTGTCCGGCCTTAGCGGCCCGGCGCATGCCGCGATTTTGCTTATGGCACTCGGCGAAGAGAAAGCTGCGAGCATTCTCAAGCATATGGAGCCGCGAGAAGTCCAGACGCTCGGAGAGGCCATGGCGGCCATCGATGGTGTGTCACAAAGTCAGATCGGCGGCATTCTCGATAAATTCGTCGATAAGATAAAAAGCGAATCATCCCTGGGCTTGGGCAGCCGCGATTACCTCAAGAAAACCCTGACCCGTGCGCTCGGTCACGACAGGGCCGGCAGCATACTCGGACAAATCCAGATGGACGGCGGGCCGGTTGGTCTGGAGTCGTTGAAATGGATGAGTCCGCGGGCGGTGGCGAATATCGTCTATAACGAACATCCGCAAATCATCGCAATCGTGTTGGCGCATCTCGAACGCGAGCAGGCCGGCAAGGTGCTTGATTTGATGCCGAAGCATTTGCATACCGATATTCTGATCCGGATTACCAAGCTTGACACCATTCATCCCTCAGCTTTGCAGGAATTGAATGAAATCATTCAGCGCCTGTTTGAGGAAAACTCCGAAACGGAATTGACCGGTATTGGCGGCATCAGTGTCGCGGCGGAAATTCTTAATGGCGTCAGCAAGGAAGCGGAAACCGAAGTACTGGAACAGCTGGCGGAAATCGATGCCGAATTGATGCAGAAAATCCAGGACAGCATGTTTATCTTTGATAACCTGCTGAGTGTGGATGACCGGGGTATGCAGTCATTGTTGCGTGAAGTCTCAACCGATAAATTGATTCTTGCACTCAAGGGTGCCGCTCAGGAACTGCGTGAGAAAATATTCCGCAATATGTCCAAGCGCGCCGCGGAAATGTTGCGTGATGATCTCGAAGCCAAGGGCCCGGTGCGTCTGGCCGAAGTTGAAGAGGCGCAAAAGGAAATTCTGACTGTTGCCATGAGAATGTCCGAAGAAGGCACGATTGCGCTGGGCGGCAAGGGTGACGACTTTGTCTAAGGTAATTTCTTTGTCCAAGGATGTGGAGTATCGCACCTGGAAAGTGCCGGACTTGCGTCATGGTGATGCCGATAATGACCAGGCCACTCCCGTTTATCAGCCGGGGACGGCCAGTCACGAAACCTCGCAGCACTCTGCTGTCGAGACGCAAGACAACCGTTCGTGGGATGACGGGTATCGTGCAGGCCTCGAAGAAGGACTCAAACAGTCGGGCATGGGCCAGGAGACGCTGAAGCAGCAACTGCTGGAAATATTGCAAGCCATGTCGAGACCGCTTGACCGGATCAACGACGCGGTCGAGACCGAGCTGGTTGAACTGTCGCTGGCTGTTGCCAAGATGATTCTGCGCCGGGAAATTAAGGAAGATCCGCGGCATATCGTCGGTCTTATCCGCGAGTCGGTAAAACAACTACCGGCCGCAACCCTGAATATCCGGGTTATACTGAATCCGGGAGATGCCAAAGTGGTCCGCGAGGTTTTGGCCGGCAGCGAGGAAAATCAGCGCTGGCATATCGAAGAAGATCCCGCCATGCACGCCGGCGAGTGTCAGATTCACACCGATACATCGTTTATCGATGCAGGCCTGGACGGACTGATAAACCGCCTGGCGATCGATATGCTCGGTGGCCAGCGTTCAGCGGATTTGAACGAGGTCCCCGCCGATGAATATTCCTGATCCAGCCGACCGCTGGCAAAAAAAACTCGCCCGACACCGGGCCAGCCTGCAGATTCCGGATGCTGCGGTTGAAGGACGACTGACCAGAATGGTCGGCCTGACGCTGGAGGCGATTGGTTGCCAGGCGGCGGTCGGTTCGCGCTGCCAGGTGTCCACCATCAGCAATGGTCCGATCGAGGCTGAAGTTGTCGGCTTTGCCGATGACAAAACCCTGTTAATGCCTACTGGCGACACCCGTGGCCTGGTACCGGGCGCCCGCGTCGTACCAACCGGCCATCGTCTGAAAATTCCGGTCGGTGATTCCTGGCTGGGACGGGTAATAGACGGGGCCGGTAAACCGCTCGACGGCAAGGGGCCGTTGTATGTTGAACAGTTTCAGCCCTTGATGCCCGCGCCACTCAACCCTTTGCAGCGTAAAGTCATCGACACGCCGCTGGATGTCGGCATCCGTACCATCAACAGCCTGCTGACGGTCGGGCGCGGACAGCGTATCGGTTTGTTCGCCGGGTCCGGCGTCGGTAAAAGTGCCTTGCTTGGCATGATGACGCGGCATACCGAAGCACAGGTCACGGTGGTCGGTCTGATCGGCGAGCGGGGCCGGGAGGTCAAGGAGTTCGTACAGGATATTCTCGGCCCAGACGGTTTGCGCCGTGCCGTGGTGGTTGCGGTGCCGGCGGATCACTCACCCTTGATGCGGCTGCAGGGCAGTATGCTGGCCACCAGTATTGCCGAATATTTTCGTGACCAGGGCAAGGATGTTTTATTGCTTATCGATTCCCTGACACGTTTTGCCCAGGCACAGCGCGAAATCGGTCTTGCTATCGGCGAACCGCCAGCGACCAAAGGCTATCCGCCCTCGGTATTTACCAAACTGCCGCAACTGGTCGAACGGGCCGGCAATGGCGCCAACGGCGGGTCGATTACCGCGTTTTACACGGTGTTGGCCGAAGGTGATGACAATAATGATCCGGTAGTTGATTCTGCAAGGGCGATACTCGATGGACATATTGTATTATCACGTTCGCTTGCCGAGTCAGGCCATTATCCGGCGATTGATCTGGAAGCTTCGGTCAGCCGCTTGATGAATACGGTTTCGACGTCCGAGCAGTTGCGCCTGGCGCGGCGTTTTCGGCAACTGTACAGCAAGTTTCAACAGAACCGGGATCTGATCAACGTTGGCGTCTACCAGCGAGGCAGTGATCCGGAGATCGATGCGGCTATCGAGGCCTGGCCCAGATTAATGGCCTTTTTACGACAGGAAACCAACGAGCGGGTTTCCGGTCAGCAAAGTTTTTCGCAACTGCGGGACTTGTTTGCAAATACGGCGAAATCAGCCATCGCTCATGGAGGTCAGGCTTAAAGCCGCCAAACGATGAAGAACAAAAGAAACCGGCTGGATCCAGTCGTGGGTATTGCAGAATCACGGGAAAAAGACGCCGCGCGACGGCTTGCGGAATTGATGCAGGTACGCGGGCAGGTGATCGATCAACTAAGCCAGCTAAAAGCCTATCGCGAGGAGTATCAACAAAGTGCGCTGCTGGGTAAAAATCACTCCAACGCGACTTTTGCCGATACGCAGCTTTTTCTCAATCGGCTCAACAAAAGTATTGCGGCGGTGGAAGAGCAGCTCGAACAGGTGGAAAAAAGACAGCTCAAGCTGGCGAAAAACTGGCAGCAATCCCGTGCCTGGACCCGTTCGCTGGAAACGCTCGTCGAGCGTGATCAACGGCGTGATCAGGCAAGACGTGACCGGAATGAGCAAAAAGAGCACGATGATATTTCAGGCTGTCAAGTCAGGCAAACCCCCGGTGCCTGATCATTACAGGCCATAAGAGCCCGTAAAAGAAACCGAAAAAACAGTCAAGAAAACTGTGAACTGGTCGCTGTTTTAAGCATCAGGAACAGTTTTCACCAGTGAAGGATCACATGACTACATTGTCTGAAATGGAATTTTCAGCGGCCACTCCACTCAATCAGCAGCAGGGAGGCTCCTCCGCGCAGGCGGCCAGTCAGAATGACGGCGGTCTGTTCTTCAGCATGCTTGGCATGGTGCAGGCGGGTGTTCAGACAAAAACCACCGAAGTGATGGATGTTTCCGATCAGAAGTTGATGACGCTGGAAGAAATAGCGGATGAGACGGAGGCTTTACCCACGCTGGTAACAGCGTCTGCGGAGCCTGTTGCAAGCAAGCTGCAGATCGCTGCAAACCTACCCGAAACCGATAGCAATGCGGATTCCACGATACCGCCGGTGATCGTTGCGAGTCCGGCTGAAACACAGCCACTCGGCACATCTTTGCCTGATACCGGGATAGGATCTGAGACGCTGACATCGCTTGCTGAGCAGCCCGTGAGCGGTGTGAAAACACCGGTTATCGAGGGCACAGATACAACTGCCGCCGCTAAAACGACTACTGTAACTACAACTGTGACTGCAACTGCAACAACCCGAGCGGCGACAATCGACGCTCCGCCGGTAAGACCGAATGATCTGACTGCGCAACAAGCCGCGGACGGCCAGGAGATGGCGTCTGATATACCCGTAAAAGTGGCAACAACGAACGACAACAATGTCCCTCCGGTCGAAACAGTGGTGACAACAGCCGACATGAAAACCGGCATGCCGGTAGCGGGCGCCAAAATTCCGGCGGCTCCGCTTGTGGCCGGGGGAACAACGGTTGACGTTGCGCCGGGCGTGCAGCAAACCGCTGCAGTCGATGCAAACCTGGCCGGACAGTTCGTCGACAAACAATTACCGACGGGTCAAATCGCTGATAGCACCCCGGCCATACGTCAGTTAGCCGCCAGTGCTGCCGCTGCCGTGAATGTTGCTGCGGGTCCGCTCGCACAGCAAGTGCCGACAGATGTGACTAAGTCATTTATCGAGAATCAGCAAACCACGGATAATAAAACAGCGCAACATGCTGTAAGCGAACAGCAAAACCTTGTACTCGAGGATACCACGAGCAATGTGAAAGATGTTGCAATGGACAGCATTAATACCACTCAGGCTGAACTCAAGCTGCAGACCCCCAGGTCTGATGCGCTTGGCGGCAAAAGCCACTTTACCTTCCAGCAGTCCGGCGCTTTTATCGAGACCTCTTATGAAAGTATCAGTACGCTGGGTGGCGTAACGGCATCGTCCATCGGTGCCTTGTCTGGCCAGACCGGCGCCAGCGCAGAAGTTTCTCCAGGTAATACGGCACCAGCACTACCGGTGCCGACTCTTTCGCTTAAACAGCCGGGTTGGGATCGTAGTCTGGGAGCCAATATCGCCTTCATGCTGAAGGAAGATATCAACACTGCGAGTATCAAGGTCAAACCGGCTGAACTTGGTCCCATGAACATACAGTTATCCGTGCAGTCGGACCAGTTGAACGTATCGATTGCCGCGAGCCAGGCTCAAACGCGTGAGGCGCTTGAGGCTTCCTTGCCAAGATTGCGTGAACAGTTTGCGTCGCTTGGCTTTTCGGAAGTCAATGTCAATATCGGTTCACAGGGACAGGCCGGCAAGGGCCAGGGTAACATGGCTGGTAACAGCGATGTTCCTGCAAATAACGGTTATTTCGGAACGACTGAGGAGGGTTTCATGGAAGATAATAGCTTGATCAACGTTCGCCGGCCCACTCATAACGGTTTGCTCGATACATTTGCCTGATCGTTTCCTTATCGTCTGAGCGACGTCCACATCCTGCCGGACCAGGCTTGCAAACAAACTTCGTTGGCTGTCTGGTCCACTTCCTGTTTGGCATAAATACTGAATACGCTTAAGCTGAAAGAACTGTCTGGAATCCGGTTGTATCTGACAGATTTTCAGCCGGATGCTGCAGAACCCAAACGATAAGGAAGTTGTTCGATGAAAAAAATCATCATGCTGGTTGGCGGCGCCTTGCTGCTGGTTGGTGCATCAGTTGGCGGAACCTTGTTTTTTACCGGCGCGTTCAGACCCAAACCGGCCGAAGCCGGTGAAGCGGGTAAATCTGAGGACGTAAAAAAACCTGCTGTTACGCATTACTTTGAATTCACGCCCGAATTCGTCGTTAATTTTTCCGGTAAATCACGCGCGCGTTTTTTTATGTCGGAAGTTTCGGTTTCCACGGAAGATGAAAAAGCCCTCGAGGTTTTTGAAAAACACAACCCGGAAATCCGCAATGATCTGTTGATGTTGTTCGGTAATCAGGACGGCATGATGATCAGCACCGCCGAAGGGAAAACCAAACTGCGCGAGCAAACACTCGAAACCATCCAGAAAATCGTCGAAAAGCATTACGGTACGCCGGCAGTCAAGGACGTTTTTTTCACCCGCTTTGTTATCCAGTAACACGCCATGAGTCGTCCCGAAGAAGAAATTGCGGAAGCCCCGGAAGTTGAGGATAGCCGTCTCAATGAAGCCGGCGATCCTGAGGCAACTGAAGACACGATCGGTGAGCAGGAGACATCGGTGCCGGATGAAGCAGCCGGGGTTACAGCTGTCGTCGATAAAAATACCGTGATCGCCTATGACTTTGCGCATCCGTCTCACAAGCTCAACTCGAGGCTGCCGGTTCTGGAAGTCATCAATGAGAAAATCGCCAAAAGCATGTCGACATTTCTCAGCGCGCAGTTTCATCAGCAGATTGAAGTGACTGCGGTCGAACCGACATTCGAGAAATTTCAGGATTATGTGGCCGCTTTGCCGCCGTCCGTCAGTATCAACCAGTTTCGCATGGACCCACTGCAGGGGAGTTGTATTCTGATTCTCGACGGGGATTTGATTTTCATGCTGGTCGATTCATTTTTCGGCGGTGTCGATCTGCTGACCGAATCAAAAGGACAAAGGCGGTTTACCCCGACGGAACTGCGTATCACCGAGCGGGTGCGGGATAATATCTTCAAGGCGATGATGACGGCCTGGGAGCCTGTGATCAGAATCCAGACTCGCTTTCAGGGGCTCTTGAGCAAATCTGAAATTGCAAGTCCGGCTCATCCGTCGGTAGTCGTCGTCTGCAGCCGCTTCGAAGTGGAAATGAAGGCGGGCAAGCGGGAATGTCATCTGTTGATTCCCTATTCGGTGCTCGAGCCGGTACGGCCGCAGTTGACCAGCGATTTGAAAAAGATGTGCGACCAGGACTATGAATGGCTGCAGGAATTTTCGCAGCAGATTCTGGGCTGTGATCTGGAACTGGAAGGGGTGTTTGCGGAATCGCAAATCAGCGTCAAGCAACTGATGAATCTGAAGGTGGGAGACTTTATCCCGCTCGGCAAGGTGCAGACGGTCAAGTTTTCGTCCGAAGGCATTCCCCTGTTCGAGGCGGCGGTGGGTGTTTCCAATGGCATGGTTTCGGCAAGTGTGACGAAATGGTGTGAACGCCGGAAAAAGCGTAAAAAATAACAGGACGAGGTGTTAATCAATGAGTGATTCAAATCTGGCAAGCAATCTGCCGGAATCCGCACAAGGTAGTGTTGCCGATATTCAGGGCCGAGCAGAGTCGCTGGGTGACGAGTTTGCCAATCAGAATATGGATCTGGTGATGGAAATACCGGTGACCTTGTCGATGGAGCTCGGGCGGACCCGCATCAGTATCCAGGATCTTTTGCAGTTGAATAGCGGTTCGGTCGTCGAGCTGCAACGTATGGCCGATGAACCGATGGACGTTCTGGTCAACGGCACGCTGGTGGCCCACGGCGAAGCGGTTGTCATCGGAGACAAATTCGGTGTCCGTTTAACCGACGTCGTCAGCGCCAAGGAACGGGTCAAGCGAATCCGCTGATCACAGGGACATAACGACGCCATGATGGCAACAAGATTCAAAGGATTAATCGGTGTATGGCTTGCCTTAAGTCTGCAGACCCTGCAGGCCGCCGAGCAAAGTCCGGTATTGTCTCAGGGCATTTCCACCGGTTATTTTCTGCGCCTTGCAGCCGCTCTGATACTGGTGCTGGTGGTATTTCTCACTTTCGCATGGTTGCTCAGGCGCTTCAACCGCCTGCCGGCAAGCCGTAACGGGCTGCAGGTCGTCAGTGGACTGAATCTCGGCGGTAAGGAAAAACTGCTCGTTGTACAGGTCGGCAAGCAGCAATTGCTGCTCGGCGTTACGGCGAACAATATCAGTAAACTGCACGAACTCGATGAAATTCTGGACGATCCTGTAGCCGTCAAGGCCGGCGGATTTTCCTCGGTGCTCAAAGGCGCGCTCGGCACGAGCGAATCATCATGATACGGCTTGCGTTTTTAACGGGATTTTTTCTCTTGTTGATGCCGCTGGAGATGCTGCACGCCGAAGGCGGTATCGCCACGGTGACCATGCAGCCCGGGCAGAATGGTGAGGAAACCTGGAGTCTGAGTCTGCAGGCGCTGGCCCTGATGACCGCGCTGACGCTGTTGCCGGCGTTTCTGTTGATGATGACTTCGTTTACCCGGATCACGATCGTGCTCGGCATTCTCCGGACCGCAATGGGTACGGCGCAGACACCTTCCAACCAGATTCTTCTCGGACTTGCATTGTTTCTGACGATCTTTGTCATGCAGCCGGTTTTCGAGAAAGTCTACGATACGGCTGTCGCACCCTATATGGATGAGCAGATCAGTGTCAGCGACGCGGTCAGACTCGCCTCGCTGCCGCTGACCGATTTTATGCTGCAACAGACGCGGGAAGAAGATCTCAAGCTGTTTCTTAATCTTTCCGGGGTTGACGAGGTTGATTCCAAGGGCGAAGTCGATTTCTTCGTGCTGATTCCGGCATTTGTAACCAGCGAGCTGAAGACCGCGTTCCAGATAGGTTTTATGTTGTTCATTCCTTTTCTGATCATCGATCTCGTGGTGGCCAGCGTACTTATGTCGATGGGTATGATGATGCTGTCACCGCTGATTATTTCACTGCCGTTCAAGCTCATGCTGTTTGTTCTGGTTGATGGCTGGACGCTGGTGCTCGGCACGCTGGCCGGCAGCTTTTATCTTTAAAGGTAACCCAGGATGACACCGGATACGGTAATTTCACTAGGCCAACAGGCGCTGACCATCACGGTTATGGTGGCCGCTCCCTTGCTGCTTTCCGCGCTGGCGGTCGGTTTGCTGGTCGGTATGTTTCAGGCGGCAACCCAGGTTAACGAGATGACGCTCAGTTTCATCCCGAAGCTGCTGGCGGTTGTGTTTGTATTATTTGCCGCCGGCCCCTGGATTCTGTCGACGATGCTGGATTTTACCCGCAACCTGATTACCGAGCTTATACCGATTGCCATAGGTGCCTGATGCAGGGCCTGGTCTTCAGTACACCGGAATTGACTGCCTGGATCGGCAGTTTTATGTGGCCGTTTATCCGGGTTGCGGCTCTGTTCGGCATCATGCCGGTACTGGGCTCCAAGCAGATTCCGGCAACAGTCCGGCTGATGTTGGCGGCGCTGGTGACAATTGCCGTGATGCCGCTGATCAGGGATGTCCCCGTGATCGATCCGCTCAGTGCGGCCGGTTTTCTGGTGATCTTCAACCAGGTGCTTATCGGCGTGTTGATGGGTTTTATGATCCTGCTGGTATTCAACGCTATTGTGCTGGCGGCGGAAAGCATCGCGATTACCATGGGGCTGGGCTTTGCCCTGATGAGCGATCCGCAGAACGGGGTACAGATTCCGGTAGTCGGTCAGTTCTACCAGATTATGGCAACCCTGGTGTTTCTGGCCTTGAACGGCCATCATGCGATTTTACAACTCATGGCCGACAGCTTCGATTACCTGCCGCTTGCCACACCGCTGAGTACGGATCTGCTGTGGCACTTGCTGGTCTGGTCCAAGGTCTTGTTTGCCGGTGCGCTGAAGATTGCCCTGCCGGCGATCATCGCCATGCTGACGGTCAATCTCGTGATGGGCGTGATGACTCGGGCCTCGCCCCAGTTGAACGTTTTTTCGGTTGGCTTTCCGGTCACCATGACCGTCGGGTTTCTCGTCATCACCGCCTCCATGCCGACATTTCTGCCCAATTTCGAGCAGTTGTTGCTGGATACCTTTAACGTCATGACGACGATCATTCGCGGTAATCCCTGACCATGGCTGAGCAGAATACCGGCCAGGAGCGTACCGAACAGCCTACCGAGAAACGGCTTCGGGACGCGCGGGCCAAAGGCCAGATTCCGCGCTCCAGGGAGCTGAATACCGTTGTGATGTTGCTGGCGTCGGTCGCCGGCCTGATGATCTTCGGTGAGTCAATGAGTCACAGCATGCGCGAACTGGTCTCTCTGGACCTGTCGCTCGACCGTAACCAGGTATTCGACAAGTCGGCGATTATCATGGCTTTGCAGACCAATGTGATCGCTTCGCTGAAGATGCTGATGCCGTTTTTCGTGTTGATGATGATTGCGGTTTTTGCCGGCCCGCTGATGATGGGCGGCTGGTCTTTCAGCGCCAAGTCGATGGCGCCGAAATTCAGCAAGCTCAATCCTGCCTCCGGGTTCAAGCGGATGTTCGGTATTCAGGGCTTGATCGAACTGCTCAAGGCGCTGCTGAAATTCTCGCTGATCGGCGTATCGGCGGTTATCCTGCTGCAATCCTTGTCGGAGCGTTACCTGACGCTCGGCCAAACGCCGCTGCTCTCCGGTGTGGCATCGGGTATGGATCTGCTCGGCCAGGTGTATCTGATCCTGTCCTTGACCTTGTTGCTGGTGGCCGGCGTCGATATTCCTTACCAGAAGTGGAATCATATGCGCAAGCTCAAGATGACGCGGCAGGAAATCAAGGAGGAGAACAAGGAGTCCAATGGTAATCCGGAGCTCAAATCGCGTATCCGCAGCATGCAGTTCCAGATGTCCAACCGCCGAATGATGCAGGAAGTGCCGACGGCGGATGTCGTGATCGTCAACCCGACCCACTTTTCGGTTGCGCTGCGTTACGAACATTTGCAAGGCGCAGCGCCGAAAGTCGTGGCAAAAGGTGTTGATCATATGGCCCTGAAGATACGCGAAATCGCCAACCAACATGATGTTCCGCTGTTCGAAGCACCGCCGCTGGCACGTGCTTTGTATCATCATTGTGAGCTGGACCGGGAAATCCCTGAAGAGTTGTATATGGCGGTAGCGCAGGTTCTGGCCTACATCTACCAATTGAAGCAACAGGCTGCAGGGCGGGGGCAAACACCCCAGAAACCGGTCGATTTGCCTGTACCGGATGAATTTTTGCGCAATGGATAAGTATTGGTCTGCCAGTTATGGATAACAGAATAAACGGCGGTTTTATCAGAGAGTTGAGTGTAAACGGTCTCGGTGCGCCTTTGCTTGTCATCATGATGTTGTCGATGATGATTCTGCCGATACCGGCATTCGGTCTCGATCTTTTATTTACGTTCAACATCGTCTTGTCACTGATTGTATTACTGGTGACGATCTACGCCTTGCGGCCGCTGGAGTTCTCCTCGTTTCCGACGGTTTTGCTGGTAGCAACCATGTTGCGCCTGTCGCTGAATATCGCCTCGACCAGGGTTGTATTGCTGGAAGGTCATACCGGAACGGCAGCCGCCGGTGAAGTCATCGAATCCTTCGGTGACTTTGTCATCGGTGGTAATTACGCGGTCGGACTGGTGGTGTTTGCGATTCTCGTCATCATCAACTTCGTGGTGGTGACCAAGGGTGCCGGACGTGTATCGGAAGTCAGCGCGCGCTTTATCCTCGATGCGATGCCGGGCAAGCAGATGGCGATCGACGCCGATCTCAATGCAGGTATCCTCGATCAGGAAGAGGCCAGCCAGCGCCGTCAGGAAGTCGCCCAGGAGGCGGACTTTTACGGTTCCATGGACGGTGCCAGCAAGTTCGTGCGCGGTGATGCGATCGCCGGACTGTTGATTCTGTTTATCAATATCATCGGCGGTTTTGCAATCGGTGTCGGTCAGCACGGTTTGTCGGCCGCCGATGCCGCCACCAATTACACCTTGCTGACGATCGGTGACGGCCTGGTCGCACAGATCCCGTCCTTGCTCTTGTCGATGGCCACTGCGGTTATCGTCACCCGGGTTTCCAAGTCGGGAGATATGGGCGAACAGATCGGTAGTCAGATTTTTGGCGATCCGCGGGCACTGATCATCAGTGCCGCCATCATTGGCTTACTGGGATTGATTCCTGGCATGCCTAACCTGGTTTTTCTTACGCTCGCGGCGTTGCTGGGCGCTTTTGCCTGGTATCTGAATAAAAAATCTTCGGCCGCTACCGATGCAAGCGACAAACCCTCGCCGGCAAAAACGGTCAGCGAGAAAAAAGACCTGAGCTGGGATGATGTTCAGCCCGCCGATATTCTTGGCCTGGAAGTCGGTTACAGACTGATTTCGCTGGTGGATTCGAAGCAGGATGGAAAACTGCCCGACCGTATCAAGGGCGTGCGTCGCAAGCTGACCGAAGAGCTGGGATTTCTGATTCACGCCGTGCATATCCGCGACAATCTCGACTTACCGCCGGAACGCTATCGCATCACGCTGTTGGGCGTGGCGGAAGGTGAAGCGGACGTCTATCCGAACAAAGAGCTGGCGATCGATCCGGGCTCTGTTTTCGGCACGCTCAACGGCATCAAGGTCAAGGACCCGGCTTTTGGTATGGACGCCGTCTGGATAGATCCCGCGCAACGCGATTACGCGCAAACGCTGGGTTACACGGTGGTCGATGCCGGTACCGTTATCGCAACGCATTTGAGCAAAATTCTGCAGGAGAACGCCAGCGATCTGCTCGGCCATGAAGAAGTGCAGCAACTGCTGGACAATCTCGGTCGTTCAGCGCCGAAACTGGTCGAAGGGCTGGTGCCCAAAGCGTTGCCGATGCCGATTGTGGTCAAGGTTTTGCAGAATCTGCTGGCCGAGGGAATACCGATCCGCGACATGCGTACGATTGCTGAGACGCTGGCGGAAAATGCAAGCGACAACCCGGATGCCGACAGACTGACCGCGCAGGTTCGTGTCGCCTTGCGGCGCATGATCACGCGGCAGATCAACGGTATGGAAAGCGAACTGAACGTTATTACGCTCGATGCGGCACTGGAACAACTCTGGTTGAAATCATTACAGACCAATGGCGAGAGCGGTCTTGGTATGGAGCCGGGTCTGGCCGAACGCTTTTACCGTTCTCTGGCGGAGAGTACCGAACGCCAGCAGATCAGTGGCAAACCTGCTGTATTGCTGGTTAACCCCTTGCTCAGACCGTGGCTTGCCAGATTGATGAAAAATACAGTGCCGGCACTCAAGGTTCTCGCTTACAACGAGATTTCCGACAACAAACAACTCAAAGTAATCGCCAACATAGGAAATGATGTAGCTTCGCAGTCACTTGCCCAGGCTACCTGAAACAGGAATTCGACATGCAGTTAAAACGCTTTTTTGCCAAGGATAATCATGCTGCCCTGAAACTCGTGCGCGAACGGCTCGGCCCCGATGCGATTATCATCAGCAATCGCCAG
This sequence comes from Gammaproteobacteria bacterium, assembly GCA_020444765.1. Next base: position 16,082 of record JAGRHW010000010.1, read on the forward strand.
GTTGAAGATGGTGTGGAGATTATTGCGTCGGCTTCGTACGACGAAGCGGAGATTCAACGAATCGTTCAGGGTGACGCCGAACCGGCTGTTGCTGCAGCACCGGCGCCAATCATAAAACCCGAGCCGACCGTGGCGAAACCAAAGGACGGTTTGTCGACGAAGTCCGCAACCCGACCCGTTACGGAGGAGCCGCCGACCTTTGCCGAGGCCTTGTCCGAAGCGCGGGAAAGCAACAGCATCACCGATATGCGCGAAGAACTCAAACAGTTGCGCAGCATGCTCGACGGCCAGATCGCCGCCAGCCGAGTCGGCCAGTGGGGTCAGCAGAGCAAAGCGCGTGCTGAACTGTTTGAAAAGCTTTCGCGAATCGGCCTGGGCGTGGAACAGATAACCGCCCTGATCGCCGATACGGATGTTACCGACGACCTGGAGCAGGCCTCACGCAAGGTGCTGATCAAGCTTAAAGACTCCATCCGCATCAGTGAACATGATGCCATCGAGCAGGGTGGTATTGTTGTCTTACACGGACCTACCGGGGCCGGTAAAACCACCACGATCGCCAAACTGGCGGCACGTTTTCTGCGCAATCATGAGTCGCGCGAAATGGTACTGGTTTGTGCCGATAATGGCCGGGTAGGCGCATATGAACAGTTACAGACATTCGGTAAGCTGCTTGGCGTTTCCGTGGTTCGCGTAAAGCATGTCAGCGAACTGGTGACCATGCTTGGTGTGTTGTCGGATAAAAAACTGGTTCTGCTCGACAGCGCCGGCCTGGGGCAGGCTGACTTGAGAAACCCCGGGCAGTTGTTTGCCATGGATGAACAGCTGGACAATATCCGCCATTACCTCGTGATGCCGGCGACCATGCAACGTTCTGCCATGGAGCGAATTTTCGACAGTATGGCAAAGACCGGCCTTTCCGGGCTGATATTGACCAAGCTCGATGATGCCGTGCATCTCGGCGATGTGCTGACCAGTCTGGTCACGCATGACATACCTTTGACCTGCTGGACCGATGGCCAGAGCATTCCGAACGATCTTCATCGTGCGGATGCCGCCGTACTGGTTGCGCGCGCCATGCGCCTGAACAAGACCGCAGGAGAGAGTAAGGACGACCGGATTTTACTGTCGATGCTGCAAAACACCGAGCGCTCGGCAGAACTATGGCACTGACGATTGAGTGTGTCTCGGCCGTGAAACCTCTTGCGGGGCACAATCTGTGCTTTAGAAGAATGGTTGTTGGGTTTCGTCTGAATGAAACACTGAGCCAATTATAAAAATCGGAATATACGGATAATGCCGGCACTAGAATTTACTGACCAGATTTATATGATGACAGGGGCAATACTAGCTTGCCTTTTGCTGCTGGTTATCATTGCAATGGCCCGTGCCAATAAAGTGCTGCGTCAGCAGTTGCACTATACAAAGGAACACAATGACAAATTACTGGGTCTGTTGCAGACGCTGACCGATAGAACCGATCAGCTGGCTGCGGAATACCGTCAGTTACAAACCGATCTGGCCCTGAAAGAGCTTTACAAGGGCGCGACCGACGAATACCTGCAGGCGATTAATGCAGCAAAATCCGGCGCGGATGCGGCGGAAATCGCTGACAGTTTCGGGATGATCAACAGTGAAGCGGAACTGATTGTTTCGATACACGGAGCCCATAAACAGGTCGCCTGAAACCGTATTCAAGGATCACAGTTACAGATCATGTAATAACAAGCAAAACGTCCGGCGCGGCTATGACGTGTCTCCAGGCAGAGACGAAGCGCCCACCTTGACAAGGATGTAGTTTTTTCGGAATACAAGGGAGTCCGAAGTGGATATAGCCACGATTATTGGATTATTTGGCGGGATCGCCGTTATCATATCCGCGATTTTTCTCGGCGGAAGCGTAAACACTTTTTTCAATGTACCAAGTCTGGTGGTCGTCGTCGGAGGGACGATGATGGTGACGCTTTGCCAGATCTCCCTGGGACAGTTTCTTGGCTCATTCAAAGTGGCCATGCGTGCTTTCATGCACAAATCAACCAGCCCCGAAGTTCTTATCGAAGAGGCCATCGAGCTTGCCGATACCGCCCGCAAGGAGGGCATCCTCGCGCTGGAGAGCCGCGAAATCGGCGATCCGTTTCTGGATACCGGCATCAAACTGTGTATCGACGGTCACTCCAGCGAAGTCGTGACCAAAATGCTTTCCAAGGACATTAATCTCGAGCTCGACCGGCAAATGACGGGTATCACCATGTTCAAATCCGTCGCCGAAGCTTCGCCCGCGATGGGAATGATCGGTACGCTGATCGGTCTTGTGCAGATGTTGTCGAATATGGATGATCCGAAAGCCATAGGTCCTGCTATGGCGGTCGCTCTGCTGACAACGCTTTACGGCGCTATTATCGCTAACGCCATCGCCTTGCCGATTGCCGCCAAACTAAAGGCGGTCAGCGCGACCGAGCGGCTCAACAAGCTGTTGATACTGGAATCGATTTCCGGCATCCAGGAGGGCACCAATCCGCGTGTGCTGCGGCAATTACTGACCACCTATCTGCCGGAAAAACAGCGCGAAGCCATGCTTGAGAAGAAAGACTAACAATCGGGGTCGGACAAGGAATGTCAGAGGAAATGGAAGAGTGTGAAGAGTGCGAATCCGGCGCACCTGCCTGGATGGCGACGTTTGCGGACCTGATGTCGTTGTTGATGTGCTTTTTTGTCTTGTTGCTTTCCTTTTCTGAAATGGACATACAAAAATACAAGCAGGTCGCCGGCTCCATGAAGTTTGCGTTTGGCGTACAAAAGAAAATCAAGGTCGAAGAAATACCCAAAGGGACGAGTATCATCGCCCAGGAGTTCAGTCCCGGACGACCCGATCCTACGCCGATAAAGGTTATCAATCAGCACACCATCGATGACTTCAGCAATACGCTTGAGACCATGAATGCCATGATTCGCGAAGAAGTACAGAACCTTGCCAAAGTGATGGTTGAAACCCTCAGCGACGAAATCAATTCCGGGGCGCTCGATCTGGTAATGGAAGCGGACTCGATCCGGGTACGGATTCGTGAAAGCGATTCGTTTCCGAGTGGCAGTGCGGCTTTACAGCGGCAGTTCTTCCCGATTCTCGGCCGCATTGCAAAAGTTCTGGAAAAAGCCGAGGGCAGGATCATCGTCGCGGGGCATACCGACAATGTACCCATTTCGACTGGCTATTATCCGTCGAACTGGGTGTTGTCCGCGGCACGCGCTGCCAATGTGGTGCATCATCTTGCAGAAGATCGCAAGGCTGACCCTACCCGTATGGAAATACGGGCTTATGCCGATACACAGCCGATTGCCCCGAATGACAGTGTCGAGAATCGGGCCAAAAACCGGCGTGTTGAAATAATCATCAATTACGATGAATATCCGACACAGCCTTATGAATTGGAAGATTTGTTGCCGGAAGAAACAAGCGATGCTGATAAAGACGCCGCACAAGAGCAGGAGCCGAGTCAATGATAAACAGTGTGAAAAACAGGCGTGGTGCGTTCCGTATCCTTGAAGAGGTATCGCTCAGTGTGACTGTTTTGCCGAAGACTGAAGACGGCGATATCGACAGGGAGTTTGAGTCCCGCCGCGCAGATTTCGGTATCATGACTCACCTCAAATACGGCGCTGAAAAATACCTGCCGGAAATGCGGATTATTGAGCGCAAGTATCCGGAAATTTCAGCGTATCTTAAGTTTCTGGAAAAACAGATCGAGTATGTCTCCGCATGTATCGGCGATACCGACGAAGTGGACGACGACAGCGAGAAACAGGTGGTCGATCTGTCGGCGACCGGTATCCGTTTTGAAACGGGCAACCGGGTGGAAGTTGGTGATCCCCTTGAAATTACCCTTGTTCTGTATCCGGACAGATCACGGATGCTGGTCAGGTGTAAGGCCAATCGGGTCCAATCCACCGGTGATGGGCGGGTTACCGTTTCTGCCGAATTCACCCGGCTCCACGAAGAAGATCAGGAAGCGCTGATCAAGCATCTCTACAAACGCCAGATTGACAGCCTGAGCCGGGAAGACGAAGAGTAAACTACCCGCTGCCGCGGTTCAGGCATCCTTGCGCATGTGCACCAGGTCGAACAGTGTAAAAAAACGTCCGTCCCGCAAATAACCTGCAATAATCGTCGGCTTGAGGCTGATCGCATAACCCCGTTCATCCCACTCTTCGACCCATTCGATCGGTAAGTTGTCGAACTGGTGTTCGGTGGTGATGCTGCCATCGGCAGATACGGACATATGGGTTTCGTCGTTTTCCAGGTCCCGGAATGCCGGTATGAATCCCTGACTGAATTCTGAAAGATTGATGTTTGCTAGTGTTTCACTGAAGCTTTTGGCGTGTTCAGCCAATGCGGAATTAAGCATGAGAACCGTCCCTTTCTTATAATTATTGTCAGACGTCGTGATTTTTTCTGACTGAATATTCCTTGTTGTAAAAGCTTATCGGCAGGTGTTGGAAATTTTGCCTGATCCGGTTTGCCGTTTTGCAACAGTGTTCAGATTTTGTAGCGTTATCTGTTAGCGGATATTCTGATTCTGCATATATTGCAGGCAACCGCTTTTCTGTGAAGTAAATCCGCGTACCGCCTCGGCCGCGACACGCCTGGCTTCCATCGTCAGCGCCATCACCTGGCGATCGATGTCGGAAATAGCCTTGACCAGTTGCTTGCCTTCTTCCGATAGCGGTGCTTGTATTGTTGATAACTGACTGACCAGCACCATACGGTCCTGGTCCTTGATTTCCACCTGCTGCCACTGCTCGTCCTGGACATTCTGCAGCAGGGTTTGCATAACGTTATGCAGTTCGTGCAGTATTTGATCAGGGTTTTGAGGGGTCTGCATAATGGTCAACCGCGTCTTTGTGATGCCGGGATTGAATTCCAGGCTTCGAGCAGATCACCAAGCAGTCCGGACACCTCATCAAGCTTCTCAGGTTTGTTCTCCATGCTTGATAGCAAGACGGTGCGTGTCATGTAGTCATAGAGATTATGCAGGTTGTTGGCGATCTCGCCGCCTTCTTCCATATCCAGACTGGATTGAAGTTCAGTGAGGATAGCAATCGTTTTGCCGAGTAATTTAGCTTTGCCGGCAAAGTCCCTGCGTTCCATCATTCCGCGTGCAACAGCGATGCTGTCGATGGCGCCTTGCATTAACATGGACGTGAGGTGATGAGGTGATGCACCTTCGATAGCAGAGAATCGGTCAACCTGCTGATAGGCATTGGCGCCGGAGTAGCTGTTCATAGTCATCCTTTTATTAACTGCTGCTGAGCGAAGACAACTGGCTGGTCATGTAGTCGCTGCTTGCCTGCAGCTGCGCAACCATTTCGTCCATCGCCGTGAATTGCGCCCGGTAGCGTGCCTCTATCTGTTCCAGGCGGTATTCGAAGCGCTCGATCTGATCGTTGATCGTACTGGTCCGGTTATCCAGACCCTCTGTGCGATTGTCGATCAGGCCACCGGCCTGGGTGTAAGTCGATATGGTGTCTTTGATACGCTGGGCAAAACCGGTTTCCTGCGTAGTAAAAGCGGCAACGTAATTCTCCAGATCAGTGCTCGATATCTCTTCGAACTTGTCTTCATCAAGAGAGAGAACGCCTTCCTTGTCAAATGTGAAACCGAGGTCATAGGCTGAGAGTGTTGAGCCGTCAGCCGTTTCAACCGTGGTAAAAAACTCCTGACGAAGTTTTGAAATTATGCTGCGGGGCAGGGAGTCACCCTGCAGGGTGTTTTCCGACAAGGTGCTTATATTAGAGCTGATTTCGTTAAACTTGCTGACAAATTCATCCAGACTTGCACGCAGATTTTCCATGTCGCGGCTGGTGCTGAGCTTGCCGGATCCAACGTCTTTTAATTCCAGGGTAACGCCTGGTATGACATCGGTGACTGTATTGGACGAGGAGGTTGTCAGAAAACCATCGACCTCGAAAGTGGCATCGACCGCGGCGGTCAATTCACTGAACATGGCCGGCGCAGTAATAGCATTGGCGGTACCGCCGTCCTTGGCGGTCAGGACCAGCCTGCTGCCACCGTCGACATTGATGATGCTGGCGCTGATCGATGTATTGCCTGCAGCATCATTGATCGCATCGCGCAGGTGCTTCAATGAGTCCGCGCCGGCTTCCAGCGTGACATCGAAGGATTCGCTGCCTGAGCTGAAGGAATACGTACCTGCGCCAACCGAGGCGCTGCTATCGGTAAATGAATCCGATGCCAGACGATGATTCTGCGCCAGCGAAAGAACATTGATATCGTGTTGCTCAGCAATCGTTCCGGAGGTCGAGGTTGCGGTAAAGATTTCCTCGTTGCTGGTGGTCGCGACGAATTCACCGAATTTACTTGTATCGCCAAGCGTGGTGGCTATGTCCTGCAAGGCGGACAACTGGCTTTTGAGCTGGCCGAAGGCGCTCAGCTGTACACTGATCGTCTGTTTCTTGCTCTCGTAGGTGTCCAGCGGAGCCCGTTCAGCTTCCATAAGGCTGGTGATGAGTGACTCTACGTCGATTCCGGAGCCGACACCTGCTGATGTAATCGCTGCCATTTAAACCAGTTCCTATTAACTTCCGTTGTTGCCTGAGTCAACCGGTGGTCGTCAGACGTCCAGTTCTATCCATTGACCCGGATGCTGATTCAGGGTCTCGCCGTTGTTTTTGATCATCCTGGCGATTTGCATAAATTCTTCGCTGGGAATTTGCCTGACCAGCTCGCCGTTATCCCGCTGTATCATCTTGATGACGGTATGTCCCGTATCGTCGTCGATTTCGAATTTCAGATGAGGAGGTTTCTTCTCGCCGATGTCGTTGAGTGCCGAAACATAGGCCTCGAGTTCCGCGCGATCCGGTTCGTTTTCAGTCGAATCTTTTGCGAGCTTTTCGCTTTCGGCGGACGGTTTGACGGCAGTTTCCGTCAGCTGTTGACGGCTCCGTTGATCCTGGTATTCCGAAGAGCTGACGTTGCCTACTGCATGTATGGAACCAATCGCATCAAGATTCGACATCCTTGTTCTCCCAGTCTATCGGGGTAAAACTCCCCGGGTCATTCCGGACCCGGGGTTTGCTCTAGTGTGGCTTAACCGAGCAGGCTGAGTACGTTTTGCGGTGCCTGGTTGGCTTGTGCAACCATGGCCGTACCGGCTTGCTGGAGTATCTGCGCACGTGTCAGATTTGCAGTTTCAACCGCGA
>JAGRHW010000110.1 GCA_020444765.1 Gammaproteobacteria bacterium
ATTGATTTCCTTTTCACGATCGGTTTTGCTGAATTGTTTCGGATCGCCGGAACCATCCAGATCACTGACCGGCGAGCCATCCTCCAGCGCCAGCTTCATATAACGGCCGGCAGAGCTTGGCGCTGCGCACACGTCCGTCGTACCGGAAGTCGGTTCATAGGTTGTAAAAATCAGGTTTTTCTCAAAGATCACCGGTTCCGACAGCATTTTACGGCTGCTTGGCATGCTTATATACCAGCCTTGCTTGGTGGCAAATTCCGCCTTCGCGGCAAGCCGTTGAGCCGATGTCCCGTCGCCGCCAAGGTAATTCTGCGTTGCATCGTACAAGTCCGAACTCTTCACGACCGCCGGTGTTGCTGTGGGTGCCCCAACATCGGGCGATTCATCGCGTAACACGAACATGCGATCTTCCACGCTGGTCGATAAAGGATGCGAGCGGTTACCGCTGCCGAGCGCGATCGCCAGATAACGGCTGCCGTTCAAATACATCAGCGCTACCGCCGGCGGGTAAAAGAATTTGCGATTACCAGACGTTGTATTGTCAGCAAAGTCTGCCAGCCGGGTGATGATGGCGCCGGAGGAGGTGCCAAGCCCGGTTTCATCAAGGTCGATACGCCATAACTGACCGCCCATGTCGCCAAAATAGATGCGATCGGCGGAACCGTTGACATCCGAATCGATCACCGCCAGGTCCGAGGGTATACTGTATTTGAGGTCCGCATTGATCTGCCCGGAACCGGTATTAGAGGCCGACCAGATAAGCGCACCGGTATCCGCATTGACGACATAAACCGAATTGCCCATCGAATCGGCACTGCGGACCGTCTTGTCGTCCTGCGCCGGGTCGTAGCCGCCGGCAAAGATCAGCACCTTGCTGCCGTTGAAGGTTGTCAGGATCGGCCGCGACCAGGTTTGTCCCAGCCGCTCGAAACCGCTGACCGACGGGTTGAGATGCCACTTCAAGGCAGGCGCATCGGGGTTGGTGATATCCAGTGCGAAATAGCTCTTGCCGCCACGGCGCATGCCTGCAATAAGCGTGACCTGATCCACACCGTTCACTATGCGGTCACCATTATCATCCTTATGCCAAATGGTGATATCGCCATCCATACCGTAAATATGCTTGCCCCAGGCATAGTTCTGGTGAATTGCATTGAGGTTGGCCAGCAGCTCTTCAGGAATAAACGCGAACACCTCGTCACCACCGCTGTAATCCCCGGTTGTAACCGGATCGGTAGCATCGACCGCGTGCAGCACCCCCTGATTGGTGCCTATATAAACGACCTGACGCGAGCCATAATCGACCATGGACGGCTGTGAATGCAGCGGATCCCCGTAGGGGGCGGTACGGAACCAGTCGATCAGCGCGTCGCGTTCTGTGCTGGTCGCCGTAGCCGACATACCCAGCATACCGGCGGTGATGGCGGAATTACTGACGTCCACACTGTTTGCTGTATCGGTCAGGTTGTAGTTGCCACCCAGAGAGGTGTAGAGTTTACGCCCGCTGGCAGGCACTTTCGAACTCGCGCCACCGGCCTCCACATCGGCACCGTCGGGAGCGGCACTCCAGAAACTTCGTGCACCGGCTGAGAACTCCAGACCATCGGTTCCGGTGATCATTGCCGGGTTGCCGTCCACATCCAGCAAACCGCCCGCCCCCAGAAAATAGCCTTTCAGATTACCTGCCCAGACACGATTGTGCGCGGGCTTGAACATACTCAAAAAGGTCCTGTTGCTACTGGCGAGTTTCGCCGGATTGACCGAAATCGACGGCGGTGTGAAACTTTCATTATCACCGGCGACCTGCCCGACGATAGTTGACAGAATCGTGGCCAGATCCAGGGTTGGCGTTACTTCATAAAAAGCACCGTCCCCGGCAATCGCCAGTTCTTCGAGAAATTTCCTGCCAGTCTGCCCTTCGGCGGTACTGTTAAGGGCAAAACCCACGGTAACGAGCTTGACCTTGCTGCCCGGCATGGTCGGAATCTGATCGGTACCGGAAAGAAACGAAGCGAGTTCCAGGCCGCAATTCGCACCATCCTTCCAGTTCGTGACATCGTTCATGATTTTATCAGACTGGTCTTCACAGGATGCGCCGAGAAACGACTCGATATTGGCTTGCTGGCTCAGTACATTGGGCCTGCCGTCAGAAAGCAGGACGATGTAATTCGGCTGGCAACCGCTTTTTATCGGTGAGTTGTAATTGGCAACCCCGGAACCCGAGGTAAACGCATCGGCCGGAGAATAGGAAGCGACATGCGAAGCCTCCGGTCTGCCGCCGACATAGCTTTTGCTGCCACCATCCCAGGATTGAGGCGGATAGGCGCCCTGGTTGACTCCGTCACCACGAAAATACAAGGTCGCCTCGAACAGGGAGTCGACGATTGCCGTGCCACCCAGTGGAGTTTGCGCATCCATGATCGACTGTATGACGGAGGTGACTTTCTGCCCGGGAGCAATCGCCGGGTCGATATCACTGGCAGAACTCGAGTTATGGCTGACCGGCCACTTGATACCGGTGGCGTAATTGCTCGAACTGTCGCCTGCAAACCAGGCAAGACCGATGTTCAAGGCACCCAGTTCATTGCTGAGGGTATTGTTGAGGGCGTCCTTCAGGATATCATAACGTGAACTTTCAGAGGGACCGGGATCGGTATCATCTTCTGGCCGCCACAGCATGCTTCCGGACAGATCGAACAAAAACAGAATATTCGGACCGTAATCGGTCGTCGCATTGATGTAAACTTCAATGTCATCGGCCAGAAGCGGAGATGATGCATAAAGCGACAGAGACAATCCGGCCAGCAACGATCTGGTTTTTCTTAAAAACGAGTGCGATGGAAACAGGCGAAATGAATTCACAATTACCCCCGATTTTTCCGATACATCAGGATTCATACAACTTTTTACAACTCTAGAAAGATCAGGGGCAGTTACCCGTTCTGCCTGACACCGGCCTTACAACATAGCCACGCTGCAAATGATCCGTTTGCACGTTGGTACTGGCAATGCTGGCTATCCCATGTACATCGAATATCTGCGCCGCCAGTTTCAATGCTGACTCATCAGCACTGAGACTGTTACCCACCGGCAACAGGTCCTCACCACAATATTGTATTGACACGCTTCCTTCAACATCCACTTTTGCCTGGTCGTATTCGGTATTTCGATCGAGGGATACCACCGGTGGGTCATTGAGCGGCGTGGCCGGGGTGTTATTCAGCAGGTCCGTCATGTTCCAGACACTTTTTATGGATGATTCCGAGGCCTGAAAACCAATGGATTTTTGTTGCATATTCGCAGCGATGACTTCATTGGTCGCTGTCCCGGACAAGGAGGAAAGTCCGATTATCGTAATCGCAACCAGCAACAAAAGACTGACCAGCAAGGCCGAGCCGCGTTGTGATCCGGCCCGGCGGACTGTCATGGCCTTTCCTGGCAGAGACTTATTCATCATGAACTCTTGTTGCGTATGATTATCATCGATTGAAATACCTGGCGGCCATACAGGTCGTCCGCGGTAAAAGTACTGTCGAGCACCGTATAGGTCTTGCTGACAGCCATGTCTTTGATCGGTCCATCGGTCACCACCAGTAAACCAAACTGAATACCGGCGATATCAGCCGCGTTACCAACCTCGCTGTATCGGACATAACGCTCGATCACACCATCACGGTTCTCATCCAGTCCATAGAGAAACTGAAGTGTTTCGACATTGTCCGCCACCGGCATGGGAGCCGCGCCGACATTGCCGGTACAGATAATCTGCTTGTTCGCGAGGTCGTAGGAATAGGTGTTAACGGCGATTCCCGGCGGTGTAGCAGCGCCGGTGGCGGTACCGGTGCAGTCCGAGTCCGCCTGATAGCGAACGCTGATCTTGTCGGTGTCACTGTTGGCCAGATCGACCGCCAGAATCGGGTCGCCCGTCGAATAGCCGGCCTGACGAATCGCGCTTTGCATGACGAAAACCGCCTGTCGGCCGTTTTCCTGCATGCTGCGCAGGCCATCGCTGTAGCGAGTCGACTGGCGGCTGGCAACAAAGATATTGATTACGCCGGCAAGAATGATCAGACCGATCACCATCGCAATCATCAACTCAATCAGCGACATGCCCCGCTGTCGGGCGTGATGTCGACTGCTCATGGGATTGCCCGCAAGGTAACCTGTTTGGTCGCATCGGTATCGGCACCATCGACCACTTCGGTTTCCGTCCAGTTGACGGTCACCGTATAAGATGATGTCGGCGTGCAGGCCGCATCATCGCAATTGACGACGATCGAACCGCCGGGGAGATTGTCAAGAATGCCGTTCTCGCCTTTCGAGCCGGTCCAGTGACCGCAGGCAACCGAAAAAAAGTCATTGTCGGTACGGCTCGTGACGGTATTGCATTCCGGCGTGGTGGTCGGCCCCCCCGGATAGGCCGAGCAGTACGGGACCGGCATGACATTGCAGTTGACCGCCGCACTATCAAGTCCATCGTAACTCATCGACTCAACTCCATCCGGATTGGCCCGCATCTGCGCGACAATCGTCTCCGCGTAAAGCACGGCCTGTGAGCGGGTATACGAGCCCTTGGCCACCCGCACCCCGGTTAGCTGCATACCTGCCAGTCCCAAAATACCGATTGAAATAACGACCAGCGCGATCAGTACCTCGAGAATGCCGAAGCCCGCGTGCCTGGATTGATTGACTAACCGGTTCATCATGGATTACTGAACTTTTATCCTGCCGTTTGACATGATCGAGATAACCTTGTTATTCGCCCCGTAGCTCAGCGTTACCGTACCGCTGGCAAACACATTAGACACCGTTGTACTGGACCCCATCTCGTTGAACGACACGTAGTTGGAAAATACCGGGTCGGCACCGACGGTAAATCCGTACTTCAGTGACTCATGAACCTTGATCAAATCTTCACCTGCATCCCGCGCGGCATTCTGGTTGTTATCGTTGAAAACGATCCAGCCATCACCCCAACCGGCCCCGCCACAGGTATCCGCGTCCGAGCTCTTGCACATCACGGTTCTCGAGGCCCGTTTGATTGCTTCCGAGCGCGCAAGATGCATGCTGGAAATCAGCTCGTTGGTGCCTACCGTCAGAGTACCGCCCTGGATAATGCTGTTGAACGACGGCACAGCAAACCCAAGCATGACGGCCGCGATCGCGGTTGTAATCATCAACTCTATGAGCGTAAAACCGGATTGTCTGACCGAGTTGCCTCGCATGCTCTGAATTAACCCGTTATTTGAATGCAAAAACCTCAGGTGCACTCGAGTATCAACCCGTCCGGAAACCGGCAGGGCGTTTTCATGTCTTATTGCAGGGTTTTCGACCTGAAAGCCTACTTACTTTAGGTATATCGACACGGGGTAAGCGGAAATCGCGGACAGACCGAGGGAAGTCTAATCCTTTGAAAAAATGGGGATATCAGGGTGAAACAGCGACTGAATTCCACCAGAATCAGCGGAAAGGGTAAGCTAACTCAGGGTTTGGGTGTCGCAAACAGACGCGAGGTATTCTTGTGCAGCCAGGCCGGAGAGCGCTCGCTGCTGTAGATGTTGACCACCAGGCGGTCCACGATAATCGAGATACTGCGCCAGCCCATCGCCTGGAAAATTGTCAGCGCCGGCTTCTGCGCACCACGTAACAAACGGCAATTACGCAGCTCGATGCGCAACAGAAGATCCTGATTGCGGCGGCTTGAAACCGGATGCGGTCGGCTCAGAAAATCCAGTTTGCGGGCCAGGCTTTGCACCACCTCATCCATTGTCATCTCGACAACAGCGTATTCCTCCGACAGATCGGCGATCGAGCGCTGCAGGACATAGCTACTGATCTCATTGATCGCGTTCCGCGGTGAATAGGCGCTGGACAACTGCAGTTCCTTGACGACAAATCTGGCGTCACGAAACAAAACCTCACCGGGGTCGGCAACCGACGGCCGGATTTCCTCATCGCTCACTCGTGAATCGATGGCCCGAAGAAATTCCGAACAAATAAATAATTTCTTGAAAATCTGAAGCTTATGCGATTTTCGTTCAGATTCTTTGAAAGCTTCGGTCGATGACATGGGGCCCGCGTCAGGTGGTGAGTCTGTTGATTCGCGCGCCGATTATGACATAAACCGGCGCGCTAAATAGTATCAGGCAATCACACAAAACAAACGATATCGGAAAATTTCCGGATCGTTCACGCTCAACGCATCGTCACCAGCTCTTCAGCGCTGCTCGGGTGGATCGCCACGGTATCGTCAAAGTCCTTTTTCGTCGCGCCCATGCGAATCGCGACCGCAAAGCCCTGCAGCATTTCGTCGGCGCCGAGCCCGATCACATGGCAACCGACGATTTTTTCCTCTTCGCCGACAGTCACCAGCTTGAGCGCGGTTTGCGTCTGGTGATGGCCGAACACGCTGTACATCGGCGTAAAGCTCGAGGTATAGCATTTGACCTGTTCGCCGCCGAATTCGTCATGGGCCTCCGGCTCGGTCAGTCCGACTGTGCCAATCGGCGGATGGGAAAACACCACGGTGGGAATGTTTTCGTAATCCAGCCGCCGTTCCGGCTGCCCGCCGTACAGGCGATCGGCCAGCCGCCGCCCGGCGGCGATCGCCACCGGCGTCAACTGCGCCTTGCCGTTGACATCGCCGATCGCGTAAATGCCTTTGACATTGGTGTCCTCCCAGCTGTCGGTCGGTATATAGCCCTGCTCGTCGGCGAAAACGCCGGCCGCATGGAGATTGAGCTGCTCGGTCAGCGGTCGCCGTCCGATCGCCCAGATAACCGTGTCGAAGCCTTCCAGGCATTGCCCTTCATAAGTCAGAATGGCGATTTTGCCGGCCTTTTCCTCCAGCCCGCGGATCAGGGTTTCGGGAACGATTTTTACCCCGCTCTTCTGCATTTCTTCGGTAAGCGTGTTGAACAGAATCGGATCAAAGCCACGCAGAAAATGTTTTTTGCGGATAATCTGCGTGACATCGCTGCCAAGCGCCGACAACATGCCGGCCAGCTCCACCGCGATATAGCCGGCGCCGATCACCGCGACTTTTTCCGGCTGCTCCTCAAGCAGAAAAAAACCGTCCGAGGTAATGCCGAGTTCAGCGCCCGGCAGGTCCGGCACGATAGGCTCGCCACCCGGCGCGATAACGATATTGTCCGCCGAATACTGCTGCCCGTTGACCACGATGGTTTTCGGGTCGACGAAGGCTGCCAGTCCCTGAATCACATCGACCTTCGGTTCCGACAGATAGGTTTCGTACCAGGTATTGATTCCGTTTATATAGTTTTCCCTTCTTGCCACCAGGCTCGACCAGCTGAAGCCTTTTTGTTCGATATCGAAGCCGTAACCGGCGGCATCCTTGAGCGTATGCGCCATCGAAGCGCCGTACCACATGACTTTTTTCGGTACACAGCCGCGGTTGACGCAAGTGCCTCCGAGGCGATCGTACTCAACGATCGCACAGCGGGCACCGTAGCTCGCCGCCCGGTTGGCAACCGACAGCCCTCCGCTTCCGCCGCCTATCGCTATCAGATCGTAATGAGTCGTCATTGAATTCTCCCGGAGTGTGACAATTTGAATCGAAACAGTGCAGCCCGTTTTCTTACCGCTATGAGACCAGACCGTTCAATGTCTGTTCTCCGGCAAGCACAATCAAGTGCCGCCACAACAACTTTTTACTTTTGATGATGGCTACGGTTAGCCAGCCGGCTTCAGCATAGGTTAAAATCGACGGATTGCAGACAAGGTCCGGCAATTCTCCATCTGGAAATCATTTTGCGTAAGCTACACATCAAACAGCAACAACACCCACAGCAAAGCCACGGTCTGCGCTGGCGTCTGCAGCAGTATGCACTGCTGGTGAGACTGCACCGCCCGATCGGCACCCTGCTGTTACTGTGGCCGACCCTGTCAGCACTCTGGATTGCCGCCGAGGGCTTTCCCGGGTGGACCCTGTTCATGGTGTTTCTGCTCGGCACCCTGCTGATGCGCTCGGCCGGTTGCGCCATCAACGACTATGCGGACCGTAACATAGACCGGCATGTCAGCAGAACCCGCGAACGTCCGCTGACCAGCGGCATCATCACGGAAAGCGAAGCTCTGGCCGTGGCCGGGACGCTCGCCTTGCTGGCGTTTTTGTTGCTGTTCCTGACCAACGCAACAACCATACTGCTGTCATTCGTCGGCCTGTTGCTGGCGATCATCTATCCGTTCAGCAAGCGCTTTACCAATCTGCCGCAGCTGTTCCTCGGCGCGGCCTTTTCCTGGGGCATTCCCATGGCCTACACGGCAGTCGGCGTGCCCTTGCAAAAAACCACCTGGCTGTTGTTTATCGCCTCGGTACTCTGGGCGCTGGTTTATGACACACTGTACGCCATGGTCGATCGTGAAGACGACTTGAAGATCGGCGTCAAATCAACGGCGATCCTGTTCGGTGAGGCCGACGTGTTGATCGTGTCGATCATCCAGATCATGGTTTTACTGACGCTTTTACTGGTCGGCCGGCAACTCGGCATGAGCCTCTACTATTATCTGGGACTGCTTGTCGCCAGCGGGTTTGCCGTTTACCAGTTCACACTGATCCGCAAGCGCGAACCGCAGAAATGTTTTGCCGCTTTTCTGAACAACAATTATTTCGGCCTGGCGGTTTTTGCAGGGATAGTTCTGCACTATGCTGTTGCAGTCTGAAGGGAACCCGGGGCAGGGACACAACGGCGCCATGATAACAATACTTACTGACAAACCATGCTGAATTTTATCCGGCAACTCAAGGATCGTTATCTGCGGGAAATCGAAAACCTGAGCAAGGATTCGCCGCAACTGCGTCCCCTGCGGGATAATCTGTCCGCCTTGCGGCTGGCCGAAGCCGCCTTGTTGAAACAGCAGCTCAACCTTGAAAATCCGGGACACCCTTTGCAAATCGCCGTGCTGGGTCCGACCCAGGCCGGCAAGAGCACGCTGCTGAATTTTCTTACCGGCAGTGAGTCCGCTGGTGTCAGTGCACTGGCCGGTTTTACCGTTCATGCGCAGGCTTACACGGTCGGCGTTGAGCCCGACGACAAGCGCTGGGCGGAAATACTCTTCGACGGTTTTGCCCAGCTTCAGGCAAAACAGCTCGATCCGGACGACTACCTGCAATACAGCATCGACAGCTGCAACAGCAAACCCTTGCAAAACCTCGCGCCCTGTGTGTTGTGGGACACACCGGATTTCGATTCGGTTCATGCCTACGGTTATAACAGTGCGGTACTGCGGACACTTGCATTGGCGGATATTCTGGTGCTGATCGTCAGCCGCGAGAAATACGCCGACAAATCGGTTTGGGATTTAATACAACTCTCAGCACCCCTCGATAAACCCCTGCTGGTCTGCATCAATAAACTCGACCCCGGTTCCGATCAAGCCATCGTCGAATCCTTTCAGCAACGTTTTGCCGAACATAACAAGGATTCAAAAATACCGGCGCTGATCGGCATTCCGTTTGTACGCAATCTGGATAAAACGGCCTCCGCCCTGCCCTCACCGATTCGCCAGCAGATTTTCACCGAGCTGCAAAAACTGGCTGTCAATGTGGACCGTCAGGCGCAACAGGCTTCGGTCTATAACTTCATAGAAAAACACTGGGAACCCTGGATCGGCCCTGTCAAAGCCGAGCACGATGCCGGCAAACAGTGGCAAGATATGCTCCAGCAGACGCTCAGTGGCGCGGAATCACAATACAAGCGTGATTATCTCAATAATCCCGAGAACTACGATTCCTTCAAACGGGCGCTCGCGCAATTGCTGATACTGCTGGAAATTCCCGGTGTCGCGAAAACCCTGGTCAAAGCCAGGCAGGCGATAACCTGGCCGGTGCGCAAGCTGTTGAGTCTCGGCAGTGAGAAACTTGGCCATAGCGAGCCACAGGCCGATATCGAACAAACCGTATTGATGAATATCTGTAACAACACCCTGACCAGCCTGCTGACGCAACTCGACGAGCAGGAAGAGAAGCAGATCGAACTTGCCGGCTGGTGGGCGACGCTCGGTAAAAAGCTGCTGGAAAACCGTGAATCCATCAACCATGAATTCGCCGCCCGGGTCGACGCCTACAAAGCCGAGTTCCAGCAGGAAATCGACAAGACCGCACACGAC
>JAGRHW010000111.1 GCA_020444765.1 Gammaproteobacteria bacterium
GCATTCCCATCTTCAGGATACGTATCCCGTAACGTTTCAATTGCGCTTCGTCCAGACCCAGCTCGTAGAACGTCTGATGCAGGTCGTGGTAAGACTTTCCGGCGGTGATAATGCCAAGCCACGCATCTGAATTCTGAAAGACAACCTGGTTCAGGTTATTTTCAAGTGCATAGCGTTTCGCTATTTCGAGGCGGCGCGTATAGAGCGACTGCTCCATCTCCAACGCCTCGACTTGCACATTCATGCCCAGGTTCATCTTCGGCGAGTAAGGTTGACCGTCGAAGGTCAGGTCCGGCGTGATAAATTGCAGGCGATCGGGTGAAACCTCCGCCATCCCCCAGCCATCCGCAACATTGGTCACAATCTTCATTCCCACCCAAAGACCGGACAATCGCGACATCTGGTAGCCGTGCAAGCCCAGGTCAAGTATCTCCTGGGAATTGCCAGGGTAAAGAGATGGCATCCCAAGATGAAACAGCATCGGCTCTGACTGACTGCATAAAGACGAGGATTTACAACTGGGATCATCACCCACAACAGCCAGGACACCACCGTTCTTGTCAATACCGGTGTAGTTCGCGTGTTTCAGCGCATCACCAGAACGATCCACCCCCGGCGCCTTGCCATACCACATCCCCGTGACACCATCGAACTTCTTCTGTCCAACGGCATGCAGCATCTGGGTTCCCCACACCGCCGTGGCAGCCAGGTCCTCATTAAGACCATCCACAAAATGGATATTATTTTCTATGAGCAGCTTTTGTTTCTTGATGAATGCTGCGTCCAGCATACCCACTGGCGAACCGCGATAACCCGAAATAAACATCCCTGTCTTTAAACCACGACGCGCATCTGTGCGTACCTGATCCAAGGTAAGGCGTACCAATGCATCGATACCTCCGATCTCGATCATGCCCTCTTCTGCGGTCAAAGGATTGCGGTTTTCTGATTGCGAAATTACTTTGTTTGTCATGGTTTCATTCTTAGTCTTTTATAATTTGCCCGCCAACCACCACCAATAGCGAATATTAATTCGTTAAATTGGTGCCGCTGCTGTATTTTGTCATTGACTATTGTTCATCTTCGACGTTATTCACACGCGTCCGCATTTCTGAATCTCATCCCAATCGCTGACTCCCATCACTGTTTCAGAAGCCGTGTCTATGTGGGTTCATCTGTTGTTTTCTACCTCACATAAACCGACAACAGACAGGTCAGGCTTTATCCAACCAGATCAATTGCACCCAACCCCGCTCTTGCGCAGTCTTCGTCTTCCGCTTCTGAGCCACCAGACACGCCGATACCACCAATAAGCCGGCCTTCATGCCAAAGGGGCAACCCACCCCCAAAACACACCATTCGAGGGCGTAACGGAATGCCATTTCTCACCGCTTCTGAGTGCTGCTGTAACGCCTCAGTCCACTCGATGGTCGGCAATCCAAAACCAGCTGCCGTATAAGCTTTATCAATCGCAATATCTATCGAATGCAGGAACGCACCTGGCATACGCAGAAACCCGGTCAAGTTGCCACTTGAATCAACGACTGCGACATTCACTTTAATGCCAATCTCTTCGGCCCTGCGCGTCGCAGCCTGTAGAGCGAAAATCGTAGCGTCCCAACTCACCACACTTTGCACATTTGAAATTTTCATTTGTTATCACTTATCAAACCCTATTCACGTTGAAAGCTCTCTGTGCCTCACCCAAGATCTCCCCCTCCTACCGGCAGTACAGAGCCTGTAATGTAGGAGGACTCGTCAGATGCAAAAAACAAAATAGGCGCCACTTGCTCAGCAATAGTTCCGTATCGGTGCATGAGACTAGAGTCGATCGTCTGATCTACAATACCTTTGTACCAGGCTTGCTCTTTTGCGGATTGTTTGGCGGCATTCCGGGGAATAATGCGAGGGGGTGCTTCGGTTCCGCCTGGCGCCGTTGCGTTTATACGGATGCCGTTCTGCGCGTGCTCCATTGCAATTGAAGCTGTAATCGCATTGACTCCACCCTTTGCAGCTGCGTACGGCACTCGATGTATACTGCGAGTCGCTATTGAGGAAACATTCACAATAGTCCCTCGCTTCTTTTTCACCATTGACGGTAGCGTTGCGCGACAACACCATAAAGTCGGGTAAAGAGAACGTCTGACTTCTTTCTCGATTTCGTCAATCCCGTATAAATGAAACGGCTTCGTCCAAATGGTTCCGCCAACATTATTGACAAGCACATCCACTCGCTTATATCGCCGAAGTGTCTGGTCTACCATTGTTTTTGCGCCATCAAACTGCTCAAGATCAGCTTCAATAGCCAATGCCTGATAACCCGAGCTTTTAATCTCATCAACCACTTCATGTACCACCGGGGAAAGATCTACCGCGATTACGCTACCTCCCTCCGTGGCTATGGCCTCTGCAACCCCTCGCCCGATACCTTGCGCGGCCCCAGTGACTATGACGACTTTCTTCTCAAAACGATTGACTTCTCTCATGGTTCGTTTGATTCGTTTGTCGATGTAAATTTCTCAAAGAAGAAACTTCGTGGTTCGATTCCCGCCTCTTTAAACCAGACTCGTACCGCCTCTACCATCGGTGGCGGACCACACAAATAAACATCGATATCACCGTCATGCATCATGTCTTCTGTTAAATGATTCGTGACGTATCCGGTTTTAGGGTGCCCGCTCTTTTCGTCTACCACGACGGTAAAATAATCAAACTCGGAAACCTCCTGCTTTATCATCTCAAGCTCGTCCAGCTCGACAAGGTCATCTTCAGAATTGACACCGTATACAAGCGTAATAGGCTGGTCAGTACGATTATCTTGAATCCAGCGAAGCATAGAAAGAAAGGGAGCCAACCCTGTCCCCCCGGCCAACATTAGAATTGGCCTTATAGTAGGTCGCAGATAGAATGTTCCATAAGGCCCGTCCAGTTCAAATTGCTCCCCAACCGTCGCCTCATTTCGCATGTATCGACTCATCAACCCATCCGGAACATCACGTATTAAAAACCCTAGTTCCGTCTGGTTTGGCGAAGAGCTAAATGAATAAGAGCGTGAATATTTCGTACCTGGCACTTTGATATTGACATACTGCCCGGGCAAGAATTTCAGTGGGTCTTCTACTTGCAGTTTGAAGACCACTGTAGTTGACGAGTCCCGGGATAGTTCAATTAAGCTGGAGTTATATGTCGCCACCTGTGTTTTACACGCGTGGGATGACGCTGGCACCAGCACAACGCAGTCAGACCTTGGCTTCATCTGGCACGATAGAACATACCCTTGACCCGCTTCGTCCTCAGTAAGTGCATCTTCTATGTAGAAACCTTGTTCATAATCTCCGGCTTCGCAGTAACACTTACAGGTTCCGCAGGCTCCATCTCGACAGTCGAGCGGGATATTTATCTTCGCACGATAGGCGGCATCGGATAACAGTTCATCATCACCACAATTAATGATTCGTGTCACGCCATCCTCAAATTGAAGGGCAATGCTATGAGACATTTCGTATTACCTTTTATACCTGATACACATCTAATACGTGATGGATATAGTCATTTTTCAGCAGCACGTATTTTTTCTTGATCAGCGGTTTTTCACCTTGAGTGTCAAGCGTGTAGTATGCAGTACCAAAATAGACGTCGGTGACATGGTAACGATATGTGTGAGTTGTCCAGTTAAAACACAGCTCTACCTTTTTCTCGTCTTGTTCCAGAATCTCCAGATTGGATATAGACCGGTTATATCGAGTGTCCGGAATCGTAGCACTTGAACGGTCTGTTTCTATTCTGAAGACCCTGTCTTCAAGCCCCTGGCGGCTGGGGTAATAGATGAGGGAAACCTCTTTCTGCGGGTCGCTAGTCGGCTGATCATCGTCATCCCACGAAGGCAAATGGTAATTAACGTCTTCCGCATAGAACGAAAGCCAATCTTCCCAGCGTTTTTCAGACTGAGCCCGTGCTTCCTTGTAAAGGAAATCTTTAATGGCGTCGTAAGATAACATCATGCACCCCCGTTGGCTTTTTCTGCTTCAAAGGCATGCTTCATTCGCTCCAGCCAAGACTCGTGCTGGGTAACATAAAGTCCTTCATCCTCCGTCTTGATACAACTCAACTTTGGTTTTAGCCCAATCAGATCTGCTGTGGCGTCGGGACCCTTTACCCAATGCACGGCACCACGATTCATTTCATTCCACTTCACTGCACGAGCTTCATATCCCTCCTGACATGCTCGAAATTCTTCCAGATCATCAGGAGTAGCCATTCCGGTTGCATTAAAGAAGTCTTCGTACTGGCGCAATCTGCGTGCTCGCGCTTCGGATGATTCACCGACCGGCGCAATACAATAAATGGTTACTTCTGTTTTATTAACGGATAGAGGACGAAAGACCCTGATCTGAGAACTGAACTGGTCCATCAGATAGACATTGGGGTACAGGCACAGATTGCGTGAACGTTTTACCATCCAATCCGCTTTTTCATCACCAAACTGTTCAGCCCATTCATCTCTCTTCGCCCAGTTTGGCCGGTCCTGAGGGTTGTCCCAGTTTGTCCATAACAGAACATGACCATTGTCAAACCCATAGGAACCGCCTCCTTGTTTTGCCCAGGCACCAGCATCCATGGCTTTAATATCATCTTTTCCGCCTGATCTGCGATGGTGAATCGTGGCTGCATAATTCCAATGGGTCGCCGTTACGTGATATCCGTCAGCGCCATTTTCTGCCTGTACTTTCCAGTTGCCATCAAAATAATATGTTGACGCACCTCTTAACACCTCGAGCCCCTCGGGTGCCTGATCAACGATCATATCGATAATCTTTGTCGTTTCGCCAAGGTACTCGGTTAAAGGCGCGACGTTCGGATTGATACTGCCAAACAGAAATCCCCGATAGTTTTCGAATGCTCCGATTTTTACCAGGTCATGGCTGCCTTCATGGTTAAAAGTCTCGGGATAACCAGCATCGTCTACCTGGTCTTTAACCTTCAGAAGTTTGCCCTTGTTATTGAAAGTCCAACCATGGAACGGGCAGGTAAACGAGGACTTATTACCCCTTTTGTGGCGACATAACGTAGCACCACGATGTGTGCAGGTATTCAGTAAGGCATTTAACTCCCCGTCTTTGCTTCGAGTAATGACGACCGGCTGACGGCCAATGTGTAGAGAGAGAAAGTCGTTAGCATTCGGAACCTGGCTTTCGTGTGCCAGATAAATCCAATTGCCCTCAAATATATATTTCATCTCGAGCTCAAACAGCTCTTCGTCGGTAAAGACACTGCGGTCCAAACGAAACTGTTGCTCAGCCGGATCGTCCTGCAGCGTTGCCTCAAGCCTTGCGATGTCTAATTGAGTTTTTTGCGGTGATTGCGACATTAACTGTCTCCTTATATTTGGCAAATAAATTTCACTGGCGCACACAAAAGCCCACACCGTCCCGCCCAACAACTCCAATACCACCATAGTTGCATTATGAACGGTATAAAACTAAACGGCCTGCCGGAGCCGGCCGACTACATTCGTTTCGATGTAAATGGTTTTAGGTTGGATTTTTCTTCATGGTTTCCCCTCTCTGCCGTGGCAGTTCTGCGACATGCCTACGAGATAATTGATCCATCACAGTGATGCCTGCGATGCTTTTTTGATTATGGAAGTAAGATGGCAAACTGTGTGCCAGAACATTTCACGACGGCAATAATTGTGATTTGTTCCAACAAATCAATGAGATAAGTTAGAGACGTTATTTTTTAAAATGCTCATCCGAACAAGAGACTGTATGAAATGCTTTAAGCCGTCTGCATGCATCCAGGATTCGATGAATTAAATGATTTAATTTGTCACGCTCACAAAGTCAGCTGTGCATCAACCCGGGACTGGAGAACCCTAAACCGGGTCTTGCCCGTTGATAGTTTCCTGCAAATAACACTTTTTGGCTGCATAGAAAGACCTTTGCTTCTGTTAGACTTGATCTTTTATAAGCAACTGCAAATGTGCGTTTGCACAAACCGCACTGTAAAAAGTTGCAGCCGGTTCGACACATATGTCCGAGCGTCGCCGTAGACCTCGTCCATCGCTAAAACACCCAATCGGCAGTAATGAACTATGTATAGGAGGACATTCGGCAATACTGACTTTTGAATCTATACTTCGTCGACTAGAGGTTCAGGCACTATGCGTGATTGGGGACATGCTTGTTTATTACTGAATTCACGATGATAAGAACAAACCAAGATATATATACCGAGTGAGGAAATTTTCATGGCTTCCGATTCTGATAAAAACCCACCGTTAGAGTTAAATCAGCAACCCTTGTTGACTGAGAACAACACCAAATACAATGAAGCCAAATTCCCCGATTTAGCAGACCTTTTGGGACAGTTAAGGTTCTCCACCGTAGACGGCCGGATTACGCTTGGTGAAGAACGTATGCTGCTGATTCATTCCAAGGCGTTTGGGTCTCTGCGGCGCGAGCTGATTGAGCAATTCGGAATCAATTGTGCTCGCGGCATTATTACCCGCACCGGATATTATGCTGGAGTACAGGATGCCCGAATGGCCCGAAATGTTCGCTCGAAAGCTTCACTTGAAGAAATGTTCCTGGTTGGACCACAGCTACACTGCCTTGAAGGAATAGGGGTTTCTGAACTGGTACGTCTGGACTTTGATATCGAAAGAGGAACCCATTATGGTGAATTCAGCTGGTCCCATCAGGCAGAGGATGAAGAACACCTTCGCTACTACCCGATTGGCGATGAACCTACCTGTTGGATGCAGATCGGTTACGCATCCGGGTTTTCCAGTGAATTTATGGGTAAACGAATTCTCTATCGCGAAGTTGAGTGTCAGTCCATGGGCCAATCCAAATGCCTGATAGTCGGTAAGCCAGTCGAGGAATGGGGTGACGACGGAAAACGTCAGTATGCCTACCTGACACATCCGGGCCGCGTCGATGACAAGCCAGCCCACGAAGACCCCATCGTATTAACAGACCTGTCTCTGGACCGAGCACCGTTAACTGAAAAAGGACTTATTGGACTGTCCGCCGGCTTCCAGTCTGTCATGCATAAAATTAAAAAAGTGGCACCGACAAAAGCCACTGTGTTGATCCTTGGCGAAAGTGGGGTTGGAAAGGAGAAGTTCGCGCAGAAGATACATCATCTGAGTTCCCGTCGAGACAATGATTTTGTCGCTGTCAATTGCGCTGCAATCCCAGAGCCACTCATTGAGTCAGAATTGTTTGGTTGCACTCGCGGTGCATTCACAGGCGCGACTCGTGATCGGGCCGGTCGATTCGAACGAGCCGATGGCGGCACTTTATTTCTAGACGAAATCGGCACCTTGCCCCTGGCTGCACAAGGTAATCTCTTGCGTGCGCTGCAGGAAGGTGAGATCGAACGGCTTGGAGATACCCGGCCACGCAAAGTCGATATCCGCCTCATTGCAGCGACTAATGTCAATCTGAGAGAGGAAGTCATCGCCGGCAGGTTTCGTGAAGACCTGTTCTTCCGGTTAAATGTGTTTCCTATCCAAGTACCTAATTTACTGGAACGTCGTGAAGACATTCCACTTCTGGTTGAGCACTTTCTGCGAAAGTTCAATGATATGCACAATCGCAAGCTGACCGGTTTTACACACCGTGCCATAGATGCAATTATGTCCTATGAATGGCCAGGTAACATTCGGGAGTTAGAAAACGTCATTGAACGCGGCGTTATCCTGGCATCAGACGGTGCCGCAATAGATGCCTCCCACTTGTTTACAAGCGGTGAAAAATTCGAAACCCAACATTATACCGTAGGCCCTGGCGGTCAAATCGTTCGCAGTACAGCACCTCAACTCATGGATGAAGGAGAGCAGCTTCAGAATGAGCGGGCGCTGCGAAGCATTAACAACCTGCTTATGGGTCTGGACGATGGCAAGGACAGAGTTTCTTTCGACGAAATTGAAACAGTACTCCTCAAAAAAGCTGTAGAACTGTCGGACGGAAATGTCTCCGCTGCCGCCCGCTTGCTTGGTTTGACACGTCCGCAGATGGTCTACCGACTCAAAAGCCGCGGTCTGATTAATCCGGACAAATAACTTAAAGGCACGCTACAAGTGACAGATCATAGTCTTTTAACGCGCATCGAAAAACCACCAAAAGACCAACCTAACGCCTCGCAAATCATCAAAGATATTGGCATTGGGTATATTGCCAACGGCTTCGTCGGCTGGGTTTTCGCTGCCACCGCTCCACTTGCGATCATTCTATCAATTGGGTCTCAAAGTGGATTGAGTGATGCCGAGTTGTCTTCATGGATCTTCGGCGTTTTTTTCATTAACGGGCTTATCACGATTCTGTTCTGCACCGTATACCGGCAGCCTTTATCATTTTTCTGGACCATTCCTGGCACTGTACTGATTGGCCCGGCACTCACACACCTCAGTTATGGTGAAGTAATCGGCGCCTACTATGCGACCGGTATCCTGATCATAGCACTCGGTCTGTCCGGCAGAGTGAAGCAAGCCATGCAGGCGATCCCCATGCCGATTGTTATGGGGATGGTTGCAGGTGTGTTTATGCGATTTGGGCAAGATCTTTTACGCTCACTCCATGAGGATTTTATTATTGCCGGCCCCATGGCTGTTACCTGGATTTTATTGGGCGCTATGCCCAAGCTGGGACGTCGTATGCCACCGTTGATTGGTGCTCTGCTGGTTGGTATTTTTACCATCCTGGTATCTGGCAGGCTTGATGTATCAGTACTTGGGCCGGTAACACTGACATCACCGGTCATACAAATGCCCGAATGGTCTTGGTCCGCCTTAGCCGAGTTAGTCGTCCCTCTGGCAATCACTGTACTGGCTGTACAAAATGGCCAGGGAATCGCCGTCTTGCAATCGGCTGGTCATAAGCCGCCCGTAAATGCACTCACCATCGCTTGCGGAGTGGGTTCACTTTTCAGCGCAGTTGTTGGCGCAGTCAGCACCTGCCTGACCGGGCCGACCAACGCAATTCTTACCTCTTCCGGCGAAGTTAAACGTCAGTACACAGCGGGCATCGTGACCGGATTACTCGCCATGATATTCGGCCTGTTCAGCCCAACTTTAATCGAGTTGATGCTCAACCTGCCTCAAACCTTTATTGTTACTATAGCCGGACTTGCAATGTTGCGAATTTTGCAGTCTGCCTTTGTAACCTGCTTCAGTGGCCGGTTTTCACTTGGCGCACTTATCGCGTTTCTTGTCACAACGGTCGATTTAAATCTTTTGAACATAGGTGCTGCATTTTGGGGTCTTGTGGCTGGATTTAGTGTTTCATGGGTACTGGAACGATCTGATTTTCGCCTAGCGGCATCAACCAGTTAGAAATCTGACTAGGTCTTTTTTGCAGCTTGCAAAAATAGATCTGCACACTTTCCCTGTGTGCAGTTATGAAACCGGATCTCGTCATGCACTCCATCCGGTTTTATTTGAAGCGAATACGCTGCAAGCGTATTTCTCATTGAGTTATTGTTCAAAAGGGTTTGAACAGACTCTCAGACATGATTTTATTACTATGGTATTTATTTTTAATTTTAAAAAAGGGGCTTTGACTGCCCCTAACTACACACCGAATGCTGGATAAGATTATTCAGGTATATACACTGGTAAAGGAGTCAACGAGTTCACCGGTATGGTAAAATATTCCTCGCCCTAACTGATCCTCGGTCCAGGTTGTAACTGGGCGATCTGGTTGAGCCAGGTACCCCAGCCCCCCAAATGTCTCATTCCGGTTTCCAGAGGGATCGAAAAAGTAGATGGTGTATCCGCGAGTAATCCCATGTCGTTGCGGAGTCACATCTATTTTTACTCTATTCATTGCCATTTGATCCGCTGCTTTAAGCACATCGTCCCAGCTATCAAGAAAAAAGGCACAATGATGCAGGCCTTTTACCGGCCCACCGACAAAGGCAATGTCGTGAGGCGTATTACTGGTTGAAAGCCAAGTGGCTGCCTGTATATTGCTTTCGGGACCAACCACTACTTGCTCGACCAGGTAAAAATCGA